>JAGQSE010000271.1:4230-6754 GCA_020439725.1 Acidobacteriota bacterium | reverse complement strand
CGCGGCCTCGAGCTCGTCGCGGGCGGCGAAGGCGATGGCCATGTTGTCGAAGGTGCGGATCGTGACCAGCGAGTCCTGGGTGAACTTGCGCTCGCTCAGGTGCTGCGACCAGGCCTCCGCCGCGGTCATGATCTCGGCGTCGGTGACACCGCGGCTCAGCAGCTCCCGATGCAGGATCTCGCGCGCTTCGGGGACGTAGTCGCTGCCTCGCTGGACGAATTCCTCGAGCAGCGCCTCGCGCTTCCAAGACGAGATGATCTCCTCGACGTTCTCGCGGTCGAAGGTCTCCATGATGCTCTCCCTCTATCAGCGGCCGCCCGGCGGCCGGTCCGTGCTTGGAACTCCGAAGCTCTCCTCGACCTCGCGGACCAGCCGGTCCAGCTCGATCTCGACCCTTCGTTGTTCGCTTTCCAGGTCTTCCCCCGTCAGCTCGCGGGGCACGATCAGCGGCTCGCCGACGGCCAGGTGCACCCGGGCGAAGGGCTTTGGCACGATCAGCCTATCCCAAGAGCCCAGCTTCCAGGCGGGACGCGAGGCGAAGGCCATGGGCAGGATCGGCGCACCGGTCATCTGCGCCAGCACCACCACCCCCGGCTGACAGCGGTAGAGCGGCCCCCGCGGGCCGTCGGGGATGGTCACCGCCGAGCTGCCGTGGCTCACCGCGCGGTACAGCTGGCGCAGCCCGACGCTGCCGCCGCGCGAGGTCGAGCCCCGCACCACTCCCGCTCCCCAGGCCCGTGCCAGGTGCGCGCCGAGCTCGCCGTCGCCCGAGTGGCTGACCAGGATGGCGATGGGGAAGCGGTGGCGCAGGAAACGGCGATAGAGCGAATAGGCGCAGAACAGAACCCGGTTGTGCCAGAAGCTGAACACCACCGGTTCGCCGGCGGTACGGATGCGCTCGAAGATCTCCTCGCCAGCGACGACGCGCACCCGCCAGGTGGCGCCCAGGATCTGGATCACCCACCGGATGGCGGTCGCCGCCCAGGTCGTCTTGAAACCGCGAAGCCGCGCCACGAGAGTGCTCAGGCGACGCTTCTCAGGCGGCGCCGAGGAAGGCGTAGATGTCGCCGACGGTGTTGAGCTTGGCCGCCTCCTCGTCGCTGATCTCGATCTCGAGACGGTCCTCGAGGGCGACCAGCAGCTGCAAGGCCTTGGGCGAGTCGATGCCCAGGTCGGCGACCAGGTCCATCTCGGGGCGGATCTCGTCTTTCGCGTTGCCGCTGATCTCGGCCAGCACCTCGGTGGCCACGTGCTTCTTGTCGTCGGCGTTCATCGATCTTCTCTCCCGGTCTCTTTCAGGTCTTCAAGACGGTCGCCAGGGCAGTTGCCGGGCTGCTTGCTAGGACAGGCGCTCGAGCTCGCCGTCGAGGTAGAGCTGGCGGAGCTGTCGCCGCTGGACCTTGCCACTGGTGGTCTTTGGGATCTTGCCCCGCCGTACGAAGACGACATCGGCGAGGGGCAAGGATAGAGCGCGGCCGATCCGCTGTCGAACGTCGTGCTCGATGGCGGCCAAGGTCTCGCTGTCGGCGCGCTCGACCTCGAGGACGACGATGGGCTCCTCGCCGGCGGCGCCCCGGGCGATCGAGAAGGCGCCGCAGCGTTGGGCGCCGCCACCCCCGACGGCGCTCTCGGCGAGCCACTCGAGCTCGTGGGGCATCAGGTTGTGGCCATGGAGGATCAAGACGTCCTTGGTCCGGCCGGTGAGGTAGAGCTCACCGCCCTCGAGAAAGCCCAGGTCCCCGGTGTGGAGCCACCCGTCGACCAGCGTGTCGGCGGTGGCCTCGCGGTCGTTGTAGTAGCCGGCGAAGACGCTGGGGCCGCGCACCTGGACCTCGCCGATCTTGCCCGGTGCGAGGGAGCTGCCGTCGGGCGCGGCGATCCGCACCTCGGTATCCGTCACCGGCTCGCCGACGCAGGCGACCTCGGCGAGCCCCAGCCCCGAGTCGGCGCCGGCGGGCAAGGGCAGCGTGCGCAGACCCTGGCCCTTGGCGTCGAAGGTCACCGCCAGCGTTCCCTCCGCCAGCCCGTAGCACGGACGGAAGGCCTCGGGCCGGAAACCGGTACCGGCGGTTAGCTCTAGAAAATCGCGGACCGTCTCCGGCCGCACCATCTCGGCACCGGTCATGGCCGCGCGCCAGCTCGACAGGTCGAGACCGGCGAGATCTTCTGGGGACAGCCGCTCGACGCACAGCTGGTAGCCGAAGTTGGGCGCCGGCGCGAAGCAGCGGCCGTGGCGGCCGAGGTTTTCGAGCCACAGCTTGGGTCGCGCCAGGAAGGTCGTCGGGTTGAGCAGCCAGAGGTCGAGGCCGCGGGTCAGGCACAGGAAGAGGCAACCGACCAGCCCCATGTCATGGTGCAGCGGCAGCCACGACACCATGGCTTCGGCCCACTGGCTTGCTGCAAAGGGGCTGGCAGCGAATGCGCTCCCTGGCCGGCTCCAGGGCGCACCGATGGCGAGGTCGCTGGCCCGGCCGTTGTGGACCGCCGCGCGGTGCGGGATCATCACCGCCCGCGACAACCCGGT
>JAGQSE010000271.1:0-4167 GCA_020439725.1 Acidobacteriota bacterium | reverse complement strand
GCGGCAAGCTCCTCGGGTGTCGTGGCGGCTTCCGCCAGCTCCTCGAGCCCGAGCTCGCGGGCGCCCGCGCGGAGCGCCTCACCGGTGATCAGCAGCCGGCCGCCGATCCGCTCGAGGATCGCCGCCACCCGCTCGGTGTGGGCCGTCGACGAACCCATGGCGCCGGCGGGGGCGATGGCCACCGGCAGGGCGCCCAGGAGGAGCGCGCCGAGCCAGGCGTCAAGCCATTCCCAGGAAGTCGGGAGCGACACCAGCACGCGGTCGCCGGGGGCGATGCCGAGAGCGGCGAAGCGCGCCGCGGCGGCCTCGGCGGAGGCAACGACCTCGGCGTAGGTGCGTCGCTCGACGCGCCGGCCCCGGCCGTCGTAGATCCCGATGCCGCGGCCCGGAAAGCGCCCCGGGGCGCCGAGCAGAGCGGCGGTCAGGGTCTGGGGTTCGGTGGCTTGAGCGGGCACGCGGGCTCGGGATCTACTCGGGTTCTGGGCGGGGGCCGCTCAGGCGCCGAGGGTCTCCGCCTCCGCCAGACGGCTCGCCGCGGCCTGGCGTCCGGCGACGCGGCGCCCCGCCTCGACCGAGCGGAGCAGGCGCCGACGGGTCTCCTTGGCGAGCTTCTCGAGGACCTCGTCGCGGCGCACGCCGATGGCGTCGAGCTCGGTCTTGAGCGCCTCGAAGATGGGTGGCACGCCCTCGACGACATAGGCCAGGCGATCGAGGAGGTGACCCTGGTAGCGCTCCGCCTCCTCCGGGTCCTGGTCGAAGAGCTGCGAGAAACGGTCTTCGAGGTAGATGTGGTTGAAGCCCAGGTGGCGGGCCTCGTCGTCGAGGATGCCGTTGGAGATGTCCGACAGCACCGGGTCGATGTCGAGGCGCTTGAACTCCTCCATCACGAGGAGCGCCAGGACCTCGCTGACCAGCACGCCGGAAAGCCACTCGGCGGGATCCTTGGAGACGATGCGGCTCTGGAAGAGATAGCCCGCCGGAAAGCGCCGGATGGCCAGCGGCTCGCGGTCGAGGCGATGGTAAAAGCGAGCGAAGAGCTCGGTGTGACGGGCCTCGTCCACCGCCCAGGTGGTCAGGTAAAACTGGCTTTCGACTTCCGAGCGATGACCGAGGATCGGGATCAGCCCCGAGACCGAGTAGAGCGCCGCCTGCTCCCCCATGAGCACTGGTGTCAAGACGCGCGCCAGCTCGTCCTTGAACTTGCGGCTGGTGATGCGATGGGGTTTTTTCCAGTCGAGGTCTTCTGCGGACCACTGCGAGCGCAGGGCCGTATGCCAGAGGTGCATCTGGCGTTTTTTCTTGAGATCGGGCAGGACCTTGTAGATGTTCACCAGGGATCGCTCCGAGCGGTGGTTGAGAGCGGAAACGAGCGCCGGAGGAGGCGCTCAGGTTCATTTTAGCGCGAAGGCGGCCTGGCAGGAGGCGGGGAGGGTCCTGAACGGCGGCCGAGCCCCGAGAAGCCCGCGGTATATGATTCCGGGGTGGACATCCTCGACCGTCTGCACCTTTCCCCGCTCGCGCTCTCCTTCCGCCGCTCCGGCCCCGCCGCCGTTCTCGTGCTGGTGGCGTTGCTGTCCGGTGCCTTCGGCGTCGCCCACGCCCAGGATGCCGGCACGTCCGCGGACGACCCGGACGAGTCTCCGGCCGCAGTGGAAAGGCCCACGAACCAATCCGGCCCCGTCCTGGTGGGCAGGATCGACGGCGAGATCGACCTGGTCGAAAGCGCCTATCTGAGCCGGCTCCTCGCCGAGGCCGAAACGCGCTCGGCGGCGGCGGTGCTTCTCGAGCTCAACACCTTCGGCGGTCGCGTCGACGCGGCGGTGGCGATGCGCGACCGGCTGCTCGACGCCGAGCGGCCGACCATCGTCTTCATCAACAAGCGAGCCATCAGCGCCGGCGCCCTGATCTCCCTCGCCTGCCAGACCATCGCCATCAGCCCCGGCGGCACCATCGGCGCGGCGACGCCGATCACCACCAGCCCCGGCCAGCAGATCCCGCAGCCGGTGGAGGAGAAATACCTCTCCTACTTCCGCCAGGAGATGCGTGTCACCGCCGAGGCCCGGGGGCGCAACGGCGACATCGCCGAGGCGATGGTGGACTCCTCCGTCGAGGTCCCCGGGGTCAGTGACGAAGGCAAGCTGCTGACGCTGACCACCAAGACCGCCCTCGAGCACGGTATCGCCGACTTCGAGGCCCATAGCGTCGACGAGGTCCTCGAGCACCTGGGCTACGACGCCGGCTACGAGCGCATCGAGCGCACCTGGTCCGAGGGGTTGGTCGGTTTCTTGACCAGCACCAGCATCGCCAGCCTGCTCTTCCTCGGCATGATCATCTTCGGCTACATGGAGTTTCAGACGCCGGGCTTCGGCCTCTTCGGCGGCCTGGCCATCGCCTGCTTCCTGATCTTGTTCTTCAGCCACTACCTGGTCAATCTGGCGGGGTGGGAGGAGCTGGTGCTCTTCGTCATCGGCGTGATCCTCCTGGCGCTTGAGATCTTCGTCATCCCGGGCTTCGGTGTCGCCGGCATCGCGGGCATCCTGTGCATCCTGATCAGCGCCGTGATGCTCTTCATGGCGGGCGACTGGAGCGACTTCACGTTCAACAACCCCTTCACCCTCGACGCCGTTTTCCGGGTCTTCCTGTCGACCGCTCTGGGGCTCGGGGTGATGCTGATCCTGATCCGCTTCCTGCCGGACGTCGGTAGCAGCGGCCGCGCCGGGCGGTTGGTGCTCGGCACCACCCTGGCCGGCGACGCGGGGTACACCTCCCACGACGACGTCGATCCCCTCGAGGGCGTCGAAGGCGAGGCGGCGACGCCCCTCCGTCCCTCGGGGCGGGCCTGGCTCGACGGCAAACGGATGGAAGTGGTCACCGAGGGCGATTTCATCGCCAAGGGTGATCGCGTCCGCGTGGTGCGGGTCGAGCGTTCGGGGAACGTGGTCGTGCGCCGCGTCGAGGAGGCTTGAGATGACCCCGGCGCAGGAGCTGTGGCCGGTGGTCGGCGTTCTCGCGGTGGGGTACCTGCTGCTCTTGGTCGAGCTCTTCGTGCCCGGCGGCGTGCTCGGTGCCTTCGGCGTCCTGGTGGTGCTCTATGGCTGCTTCCTGGCCTTTGGCATGGGTCCGCTGTGGGGCACCTCGGCGATCCTCTTGAGCGCCATCGTCACCACCGTCGGCCTCAAGCTGTTCTTTCGCTCGCGGGTCGGCCGCGCGCTGGTCCTCGACGACCCGACGACCTCGACCTGGCGCGCCCAGGACGAGGACTTCACCCCGCTCGTCGGCCGCTGCGGCCGCGCGCTGACCTCGCTCCGACCCGCCGGTGCCGCCGAGATCGACGGCCGGCGCTACGACGTGGTGACCGATGGTGAGATGGTGGCCGTCGGGACGCTGGTCATGGTGGTCGAGGCCGAGGGCGCGCGTCTCGTCGTGGCTCCGGCCACCGAATTGACCACCGATTCCCGACCGGCGTCGACACCGGGGCCTACAACCGAGGAGACGACATCGACATGAGTCAGCTGATCACGATTTTCTTCCTGGGGTTGGCGATCCTCGCCTTCCTGTTCATCTTCGGCTTCCTGATCCCGGTCCGTCTGTGGCTCGCGGCGCTGTTCAGCGGTGCGCGGGTCGGGCTGATCACGCTCATCGGCATGCGTATCCGCCGCGTCCCGCCCAAGGTGGTGGTCGAGCCGCGGATCAGCGCCATCAAGGCTGGCCTCAACGTCGACGTGGCGGCCCTCGAGTCGCACTACCTGGCGGGGGGCAACGTCTACCGCGTGATCAACGCGTTGATCAGCGCCGACAAGGCGGGGATCAAGCTCTCCTTCCAGCGCGCCGCGGCCATCGACCTGGCGGGCCGTGACGTCCTCGAGGCGGTCAAGATGAGCGTCAACCCCAAGGTGATCACGACGCCCATGGTCTCCGCCGTCGCCAAGGACGGCATCCAGCTCAAGGCCATCAGCCGGGTGACGGTGCGCGCCAACATCGACCGCCTGGTGGGCGGTGCCGGCGAGGAGACGATCATCGCCCGTGTCGGCGAGGGCATCGTCACCACCATCGGCTCGGCGGACACCTACGAGCAGGTGCTCGAGAACCCGGATTCGATCTCGCGCCGGGTGCTCGAAAAGGGGCTCGACTCGGGAACCGCCTTCGAGATCCTGTCCATCGACATCG
>JAGQSE010000270.1:2382-4580 GCA_020439725.1 Acidobacteriota bacterium | reverse complement strand
AAGGTGCGCAAGATCATGAAGATCGCGCAGGAGCCCATCTCCCTCGAGACCCCCATCGGCGAAGAGGAAGACTCGCACCTGGGGGACTTCATCGAAGACAAGAACGCCGTCTCGCCCATCGACGCGGTGATCTTCTCGAACTTGAAGGATCAGACCCGGAGCGTGCTCAAGTCGCTGACCCCGCGCGAGGAGCTGGTGCTCAAGATGCGCTTCGGCGTCGGCGAGGGCTCCGAGCACACCCTCGAGGAAGTCGGCCGCTCGTTCAACGTCACCCGCGAGCGGATCCGCCAGATCGAGTCGAAGGCGCTGCGCAAGCTCCGGCACCCGAGCCGGTCGCTCAAGCTGCGTCCCTTCCTCGATTCCGCCTAGTCTGCTGACACCCCGATCGGCGGGCCGTGCGGCGCCCCGCGGCGCCTCGGAGGGGCCTCGGAGCGATTGACAAGCACGGTCCGCCGATCCTAGAATCCACGGTCCCGGGCTTTGGAGCCCCAAGTTTCGTTCCTCGGTAGCTCAATGGTAGAGCGATCGGCTGTTAACCGATTGGTTGGGGGTTCAAGTCCCTCCCGAGGAGCCATCCCCTCCGTCTTTCCTCGTACCGCCTCGTCCGCCTAGCCCGTCGCTCTAGCGTTCCGCGCGCTCGCCCGTGGTGTGTCTCGCGAGGGCCGGGCCCAGCGAGCGCCGCGCTCGGTACTCCCAGACCGCCAGCACGGCCCAGACCAAGACCACGCCGAGCCAGATCTCGGCCGACGTCGGGCGTGGGTGGATCCGTGTGCGCAGGACCGGGCTGTCATACCCCGGTGCCCGGTCGAGAGGGGCGCCACTCGCCACCACCCGGGCCTCGACCTCCGCTCGCTGTACCGGCGACCAGCGATGGGTGCCGCCGCCGTGGGAGGGCTCCTGGTCGAGGAAGGGATCGTAGTAGGTCTCGAGGATGCGGTTCTCGATCCAGGCGGTGCGTACCTGCCCCGCGGCGAGGGAGGCGTTGCGATGGCTGACGTGCCAGCCGGCCTCGGTGCGATAGCGATCCTCGCCGCTTGCGAGCGTCTGCAGCGGAGCCCCACCCCGCCAGGTCACCTGACGCTCCGTGGCGAGCTCGTGGAGCCGCTCGGGCGAAAACCACGAGCGGAAACGGCCGATCTCGGGGTCGACGATCTCGTAGCCGACGTGGGCGGCCTGGTAGAAACCCGCGAGGAGCACCAGCACCACCGCGGCGACCCGAGCGGTCTGCCGGCCGTGACACCCGTCGAACCCCCGACGGAAGGGCACCAGCGGCATGAAGGCCACGGCGACCAGCAAGCCGCACAGCCCCGCATAGACATTGAGACCGATGTCCTTGAGCTCGCCGACGCGGGTCGGCGACCACCACTGGACGAGCTCGTCGAGGGTCCCCACCGCGAGGGTGCCGAGCAGGGCGAGGAGCAGCACCGACAGGTCGCGGCGCGGCGACAACGCCCAGTAGATCGCCGCGGCGAGCAACCCGTACTGGACGAAGTGGACCTTCTCGACCAGGTCGACCTGCGCGATCCCCGTGCCACCGGCCAGGGTTTGTAGGACGACCAGCGCCACCACCGCCGCCAGGGCGGCATAGCGCCACCGGCGCCCGCTTCGAATTCGCCACAGGCCGACACCGACCACGCTCACCAGGACCATTGCAAGGAGCAGGCCGAGCACCCGCAGGAAGTCGCGGCCAAAGCTGTCGAGGAGCCGGTTGCGTACCTGGCCCAAGAAGGGAGCCGCACTCAGGTGGAACGCCGCGATGAGGAGCGCGGGCAGAAAACGCTTCACCGCACCGTCGCCGCCGGACGTGGACGCCCGGTCCACAGCAGGAGCAGCGCCGCCCCCAACACCGTGCCGGTGGTGTTGAAGATCAGGTCGTCGACATCCGTCGCCCGCGTCGCCAGCATCAGCTGGAGCAACTCGATGCTCAGGCTGAGACCAAAGCCGGTCGCGACAGCGCGGGCAGCGGCACCAAGGCGCGGCGAGCGGAACGAGAAGAGACCCGCGGCGGCGAAGCCCAGCGGCACGAAAGCGACGACGTTGCCGACCACCTGGACCAGGAGGTACTGGAACGCCGGATGCTGCGACGGGTGAGGGGAGGCGAGGACCGAGCGGATCGCCCGTGACACCTCGACCAGCGGCACCAGGTTGACTCCACGCACCTGCGCTTGCGGCACGAGGGTGAGGACCAGGAGGAGACC
>JAGQSE010000270.1:0-2228 GCA_020439725.1 Acidobacteriota bacterium | reverse complement strand
GGCAACATCGGAGGTTCGGGAATCCCCTTTCAGCCGGTGCGCGTGGACGCCGCGGGCAGCCCCGGCGGGGCTCCAAGCGGGCGTAAGGCAGGCGGTGATGCTAGCACAGCGGCGGCCGGAGACCGGGGGGCAGGGGATGGCCACGGGGTCTCGGACGAGGCCCGCGATCGACCTCGCCAAGCTCGAGACTGGGGGCATAAAAAAAGGCGCGGCCCGGACCGTCGGCGATGCGGGCCGCGCTCAGGAGCGCGGAAGACCGGGTTGGTACCGCTAGGGTCGTGAACCCCCGGTATGCCCTGTCTATAGATCTAGTTACCGCTGCGTGGCGTTCGATGGACAAGAAAGTGGCGTCGCGTGCCGATTTCTTCCGCCCGGGCGACTCTCGGCGGCCTCGGGCCCTTCGGCGGTGGTCCGGCGCCGGCGCCGGACGCTAAGATGCCCGAAGGCCCGTCCGTCTCCCGACCGCCGGCACGAAACCACGACCTCGAGGACCTCCGTCATGCTCGACATCACCGACCGCGGCCCCGTCCGCGTGCTGCGTCTCCAGCGACCGCCGGTCAACGCCCTCGACCCCGCACTCATCACGGCCTTGCGCTCCGCGGTCGAGACGGCGCCCCGCGACGGCGCCCGCGCGCTTCTCCTCGCCGGCACCCCCGGCCGGTTCAGCGGAGGTCTCGACCTGCGGGTCCTCCTCGGGCTTGATCGCGAGGCCCTGCGCCCAGTCTGGCAGGACTTTTTTGAGCTGATGGCCGGCCTGGCGACCTCGCCCATCCCGGTGGCCGCCGCCATGACCGGCCACGCCCCCGCCGGCGGCACAGTCCTCGGCATCTTCTGCGACTACCGGGTCCTCGCCGAAGGCGGCTTCAAGGTCGGTCTCAACGAGGTCCAGGTGGGCCTGCCGCTACCCCATCCCATCTATCGCGCCTTCGAGCGGCTGATCGGACCGCGCATCGCCGAGCGCATGGCGGTCGAAGGAACGCTGATCGAGCCGGCCGAGGCTCTCGCCATCGGATTGGTCGACGAGCTCGCTCCCGTCGATGAGGTCGAGGCGCGGGCGGAGGCCTGGTGCCGACGCGTCGTCGACCTGCCGCCCTCGGCCTTCGAGCAGACACGGCGCCGGGCACGGCAGCCCCTCGCCGGCTACTTCAGCACCGGCGCCGCCCGCGAGCAGGAGGTCGAGGGATTGCTCGACGCCTGGTTCGGCGACGAATGCCAGCGGACCCTCCGCGGCGTCCTCGCCGCGCTCGGCGGACGCAAGAGCTAGGACGACACCGGGCCGCGCCAAGTCCTTTGGCGCCGCTCGAAGTCGGTCCAACCCGCGGTTCTTCTGCGGTACACTCGAAGCCTGTCGATCGTCCGGGGGCCCCCGGACTCACACCCCTTTTCCTGCTCGAGGTGTCAGATGGAGAACCTTGGTCCCTTCGTCAGTCGTCACGGTCTCGATCGCCACGGGATTCTGAACCCCGGCCGGGTGTTCTGGAACCTGCCGCCGGCCCAGCTCTACGAGCAGGCGATCCTGCGGTCCGAAGCCGTCTTGGCCCAGGAAGGCCCGCTGGTGGCGACGACCGGGCAGCACACGGGGCGCTCGCCGAAGGACAAGTTCGTGGTCCGCGAGCCCTCGAGCGAAGGGGACATTTGGTGGGGCGACGTCAACCGCCCCATCGACGAGGCGGCTTTCGAGGCGCTCTCTCGCCGCGCATTGGCCTACCTCCAGGGCCGCGACCTCTTCGTCTTCGACGGCTATGCCGGCACCGACCCAGAGTCGCGGCTGCCGGTGCGGATCGTCACGCAGGAGGCCTGGCACTGCCTTTTCGCCCGCAACATGTTCGTGCGCGAGGAGTCCGGTCCCGCCCTCGAGGCCTTCGAGCCCGGCTTCGTGGTGATCAACGCTGCGCGCTTCCTCGCCGACCCGCCTACCGACGGCACCCGCAGCTCGACCTTCATCCTGCTCCACCTGGGCAAGCGGATGGTCTTGATCGGCGGTACCGCCTACGCCGGCGAGATCAAGAAGAGCATCTTCAGCGTGATGAACTACCTGCTGCCCAAGCGCGGCATCCTGAGCATGCACTGCAGCGCCAACTACGGCGCCGGCCGCGACGACGTGGCGCTCTTCTTCGGGCTGAGCGGCACCGGCAAGACGACCCTCAGCGCCGACCCGGAGCGCACGCTGATCGGTGACGACGAGCACGGCTGGAGCGACCGTGGCGTCTTCAACATCGAGGGCGGCT
>JAGQSE010000269.1 GCA_020439725.1 Acidobacteriota bacterium | reverse complement strand
CTTCAACACCAACAGCTCGGAGATCACCTGCTATGCCCGGTGCTGTCGCACGTACGGCGAGTTCGGTGGCGTGATCCTCTAAGCCAGCCGCAACTACCGAAGGCTTCGAAGGGCCCCATCGCCTCGGCGGTGGGGCCTTTTTGCTATGCATGGGTCGTTTCTGCGGAAAGCTCCGCCGCGGTCCCGACAGTCGAGCCCCCGAGTCGCCCAACAGCCGCGAATCGTTGTGATAGCGTCGCGGCATCGGCTGAATTTGGCAGTTTCGTGATCCGTCCCGAGCCCTGGGCAGCCCTTGCCGAGGAAGACTCTTCTCCTGAGCGGCCCCGTCGCATCCTTGTCACCGGTGGGGCCCGGGACCGTCGGCGCACTCCCATAGTCTCGAGCGGTTCGGGGACTTCCAACCCACGCAATCAAGGAGGCACTCCATCCATGTCCGTCCGACGACGCGTCTTCCGCTTCGCGCCGGCGCTGCTGCTCGCCGGTCTACTCGCCTCGGCGGCCAGCGCCCAGGCCCCGACCGAGCTCTTCTTCTCGGAGTACGTCGAGGGTAGCTCGCTCAACAAGGCGGTCGAGATCTACAACGGCACCGCCGCTACCGTCGATCTTGCCGCTGGCAACTACTCGGTCTTCTTCTCGTTCAACGGCGGCACGGCCACGACCACCATCCCGCTCACGGGTACGGTGGCCGCCGGCGACGTCTACGTCCTCGCCGACGATGGCGCCGACCCCGCGATCCTGGCCGCCGCCGACCAGGTCGACACGACGAGCTTCTTCAATGGCGACGACGCGGTGCTGTTGCTCAAGAACGGCGCGATCATCGACGCCATCGGCCAGGAGGGCTTCGATCCCGGAAGCCAGTGGGGCACGGGGGACACCTCGACCCAGGACAACACCATCCGCCGCAAGCCCGAGGTCTGTGCCGGCGACACCGATGCCAGCAACCCCTTCGACCCCACCGTCGAATGGGACGGCTTCGCCAACAACACCTTTGACGGCCTGGGCAGTCACAGCGTCAGCTGCGGCGGCTCGGTCTTCGCCCTGCTCCTGACCGAGATCGTGGTCACCCCGACCGCTGGTGAGTTCGTCGAGATCTACAACCCGACAGCGGGCGTTCTCGACCTTTCGGACGTCTACTTGACCGACGCCACCTTCGCCGGTGGGGGCACCTACTATTACAACCTGGTCACCGGGACCAACGCCGGTGGCGGCGCCTTCGCCGACTTCAACGCGCGCTTTCCCGCCGGTGCGTCGATCGCCCCGGGCGAGTTCCAGACCGTCGCGATGAGCGGTTCCGACGGCTTCTTCGCCACCTATGGCATCGACCCCACCTACGAGCTCTTCGAAGACGGTGCTTCCGCCGACGGGATCCCCGACATGCGCGAAGCGCTTCCCGGCTCGATCAACGGGCAAGGCGGTTTGACCAACGGCGGCGAGGTCGTGATCCTCTACGCCTGGGATGGCACCTCGGACCTGGTGGTCGACCTCGACTACGCGGTGTGGGGAGACAAGGACGAGGCCGTCGACAAGACCGGCGTCGCCCTCGACGGCCCCGACGCCGACACCGATGTCACCGTCTACCTCGACGACACGCCCATCGCCGACCAGGACGTCATCTCGACCGCGGCCCATGCCAACGGCGCCTCCTACCAGCGCGTCGACTTCGCGGAGGGCACCGAGGTCCAGACCGGCGGCAACGGTTCCACCGGCGCCGACGAGACCTCGGAGAACCTCTCGGTCACCTGGCGCGCCGACCTGGCGCCGACCCCCGGCACCGACATCCCGCCGCCCAGCGGCTGGGTGATCAACGAGATCCATGCCGATCCCTCCGCGGACGGTGATTGCACCGGCTTCGGGCTGCCTGCCGGTTGTGGTGACGCCAACGGCGATGGCACGGTCAGCAGCACGGCCGACGAGTTCGTCGAGCTCGTCAACGTCTCGGGCGCCGCCCAGGACATCTCCGGGTGGACGGTTTCCGACGGGGTCGGGGTGCGTCACACCTTCCCCACGGGTACCGTGGTTCCCGATCAGTGCGCGGTCGTGGTCTTCGGTGGACCGAGCCCGACCGGCGGCTTCGGCGGCGCGGTGACGCAGATCGCTTCGTCGGGCACGCTGGGCCTCAACAACGGCGGCGACTCGGTGGTCCTTTCCGACGCCGGCGCCAACCCGGTGACCTCCACCGGCTACGGCTCGGAGGGCGGCAACAACCAGAGCTTGACGCTCTCTCCCGACGTCACGGGCACCAGCTTCGTGCTCCACACGACGGCGGTGGCGGGGGTCCTCTTCTCGCCGGGCACGCAGGCGGACGGGACGCTCTTCGCCGGCTGCACGCCGCCGCCCAGCGAGGTCGAGATCTACCAGATCCAGGGCTCGGGGCTGACCTCGCCGCTGTTGGGCCAGACGGTCACCACCCGCGACAACGTGGTCACCGCCCTCGACACCAACGGGTTCTTCATCCAGACCCCGGTGAGCCGTACCGACGGTGACCCGGAGACCTCCGACGGAGTCTTCGTCTTTACCGGCTCCGCGCCTCTGGTGGCGGTGGGTGACTCGGTCGACGTCACCGGCGAGGTCCAAGAGTTCTTCGACTTCACCGAGCTCGGTGGCAGCGTCACCGTCGCCATCAACCCGGTGGGATACACCTTGCCGGCGCCGGTGGTGTTCGACGAGCTCACCCCGTCCCCGAATCAGCCGCAGCCCGCCAACGAGCTCGAGCGCTATGAGGGCATGCTGGTGAGCTTCGACGGCTTGGTCACCGGCCCGTCGGACCGCTTTGGCGACGTCCGTGTGCTGGCCGACGACGCGCGGGTCTTCCGCACGCCGGGCATCCTCTACCCGGGTCTGCCGGGTCTGCCCGTGTGGGACGGCGATCCACAGGTCTTCGATCTCGATCCCGATGGTCTCGGGGGGCCCGACGTGCCGCTCTTCGCCGGTCAGGCGGTGAGCGCCACCGGCCCGCTGGCCTACGCCTTCAGCGACTACTCTCTGCTGCCCACCAGCCTGACCGTCGGTCCCGTGCCGCCGCTGCCGCGACCGGTGCGCGCCCGCGAGGCCGGTGAGCTGACCATCGCGACACAGAACATGCTGCGCTTCTTCGACGACCAGGACGACCCGGCGATCTCCGAGCCGGTGCTCACCACCCAGGAGTTCGACGACCTGCTCGGCAAGTTCTCGCTCTACATCCGCACCGTGCTCGGCGCTCCCGACATCCTGGTCACTCAGGAGGTCGAGAACCTGAACGTCCTCGAACGCCTGGCGGCGCGTCTCAACGCCGACGATCCCAGCCTGTCCTACTCGGCTTACCTCGAGGAGGGCAACGACGTCGGGGGTATCGACGTCGGCTTCCTGACCAAGAACGACACCATCGCGGTCGATGCGGTGACCCAGGTGGGCAAGAACGTCCTTCTCAGTGTCGACGGCTCGTTGCTCAACGACCGGCCGCCGCTGGTCCTCGATGCGCGCTACGTGGCGGGTGGAGCCAACTTCCCGATCACCGTGATCGGTGTCCACCAGCGCTCGCTGAGCGGCATCGACGATCCGGGCAGCAATGGCCTGCGGGTCAAGACCAAGCGCTTCGAGCAATCGGAGTTCTTGGCCGGTGTGATCCAGGACCTGCAGACCACCGATCCGTCGATCCGCCTGGTGGTCACGGGTGACTTCAACGCGCTCCAGTTCACCGACGGCTATGTCGACGTCCTCGGCATGGTCACCGGCAACCCGGATCCAGCGGGGGCGGAGCTGCCCGCGCCGGACCTGGTCGAGCCCGACCTCGTCAACCAGGTGCTGAACGTGCCGGCGGACGATCGCTACTCCTTCGTCTTCGACGGCGGAGCGCAGGTCCTCGACCACTCGCTCACCTCGCAGGTACTGACGCCGCTGGTCTCGGGTATCGAGTACGCCCGCGGCAACGCCGACTCGCCGGACTCGCTGATGGCGGATTCCCTGAGCCCGCTCCGGGTCTCCGACCATGATGGCCTGGTGCTCTACGTCCGCGCCGACAGCGACCTCGACGGGGTCCTCGACGGTGCCGACCTGTGCGCCGACACGGCGATTCCCGAGTCGGTGCCGGAGCGACGGCTGCTACCGTTGCATTACGCGCTGATCGACGGTGACACCACCTTCGACACCGAGGCGCCGGGCTTCCCCGGCCTGCCGGTGCCGACCTACACCACCGACGACACCGCCGGTTGCAGCTGCGAGCAGATCATCGACGCCCTGCACCTGGGCAACGGGCCGAAGAAATTCGGTTGCCCGGTGGGCATCATGGCCCTGTGGAAGCTGCTCGTCAGCCACCTCTGATCGCTCGGCACGACCGAGCCACCCATCGACCGGCCGGGGAGGGTTCCCCGGCCGGTTTGCTTTTCAGAGTGCAGGCCGCCGCCTAGAACCGCACTTCCACCCCGCCGTAGGCAGCGATGCCCGGGGCCGGGATGACGGAGGTGTCACCGAAGCCGCGGGTGTAGTAGTCCTCGTCGGTGAGGTTCTTGAGATTGAGCTGGAAACGCCAGGTCTCGAGGTCGTAAAACACGGCCGCGTCGAAGGTGGTGTAGCCGTCGATGGCGAAAGCGTTGTTCTCGGCGATGTATTGCTCGCTGACCCAGCGGGCGCCGCCGGCGAGGCCCCAGCCGGTCGGGAAGCGCTTGCTCACCCACAGGTCGAGAAGGTGCTCCGGAGCGAAGGCCGGCCGGTTGCCACTGAGGTCGACGGTGACGAAGGCCGGCGGGAAGAGCGCAACCTGGACACGCTGGGTGAAGTCGGTGAGCTCGGCGTCGTCGTAGGCGTAGGCCAGCCGCGCCTTCCACCCCGGTGCCGGGGCCGCTTCCAGCTCGAGCTCGACGCCCTGGGACCGCTGGTCTCCGGTCTGCCGGGTGATGCCGTTGGCGTCCGGGATGGCAATGTTTTCGCGCTCGAGGCGATAGACGGCTAGGGTGCCGTGAAGTTTGCCGCCGAGCATTCGCTGCTTGACGCCGACCTCGAGCTGGCGGCTCTTTTCGGGCACGCGCTCGGCCCCGGCGACGAACGTCGACGGTGCGGCAAAGGCGTTCCCGGCGCTGGCGTAGAAGGACAGGTCGGTGGTGGGAGAGACGACCACGCCGACCATCGGGCTGAGCTCGTCGAAGGAGCGGTCGGCGCCGCTCACCCGATCCTCGAAGCCGATCGAGTCGTAGCGCAGGCCGAGGAGGAGCTGAAAACGGTCCGAGAAGGAGATCTGGTCGACGGCGTAGGGCGCCGAGGTCACCGTCCGGGCGTCGGCGCCGAAAGCCTGACCCGGGATCGGGAAGATCGGTAGGGGATCGATCTCCTGGGGGTTCACCAGGTCGAGGGAAGGCAGGAGGCCGACGTCGAAGGTGAACTCGTCCTGCTGTCGGGACAGCTCCCATCCCACCAGCAGCGAGTGCGTCACGCCCAGTCCCTCGAGCTGCCACAGGCCCTCGAGCTGGTTACCGGTGAAGCGCTGGTGGTCGTCGAGGTCGAGCAGGGTCCGTGACACCTCGATGCGGCCCAGCTGGTTGGGAAAGGCGCCGACCAGCGACGTGCCTCGCGACACCCAGTCGAGGTCGCGGTAGTAGGTCTTGTTGCGGAGCGTGAACCGCTCGCCGAAGCGCCGCTCGACGTCGAGCTGGAGCCGACCGATCTCCTGGTCCGAGGTGTCGAGGGGCGATTGGTACGAGCGCGTCCGTGGGACGTTGGGGACCGTGCCGTCGAAAAGGAT
>JAGQSE010000268.1:3080-13734 GCA_020439725.1 Acidobacteriota bacterium | reverse complement strand
GTAGAGATAGCCGTCGGGACCGAACGCCAGCTGGCCGCCGTTGTGGTTCGAGAACGGCTGGCTCTGGGTCAGGACGATCTGCGCGCTCCCCGCATCGGCGACATTGGGCGAACCCGAGGGCACGTGGTACCGCGCGACGACCGTGTTGCCGCTGTTGTCGGTGTAATCGACGAAAAAGAAGCCATTGCTGGCGTAGTTCGGGTGGAACGCGAGCCCCAGGAGACCACGCTCGCCACAGCATCCGGAGATCGCGTCGATGTCGAGGAAGGGCGTTGCGAGCAGGATCGAGCCCGTCCAGATACGAATCTGCCCGGTCTGCTGGACGATGAAGATCCGACCCGTGCCGTCACCGGCATTCGTCACCGCGACCGGCGATGTCAGACCGTTGGTCACCAGCTGAAGCGATAGACTCGGCGCCCGTTGGATCTCCTGCGCCGCGATCGGCGCCGTCACGCCGAAGAGGAGCAGGCAGGTCGCCAGCACCGAAGCTACCGTCGCCACCACCGGAATCTGAAGCCAAGAGGTCGAACGCATGGAGTCTCCTTCCCTTCGAGCCGACAGCGCGTCGCTCCGGTCTCGATCATCGAGGCGGATGTCCGGGGGGGCACCGGCAGAAAGGCATGCAGATTTTAGCATAAGTCTCGAGTTCCGCCGATCCGGCGCTTGGAGCATCTCATGATCGAGCAGCGTTTCGACCGGGGAGTCCATCTGCGGAGCGCCGGCACCGGAGAACGGGGCACCCTGCTCCTGATCCACGGACTCGGCGAGTCCGGCCTCGCCTTCGAGGGGCTGCTGCGCTCGCCCCGTCTGGCCCCCTGGAAGATGCTGGCCCCCGATTTGCCGGGCTATGGCAAGAGCCCGTGGGGCGCCAAGACCTTGAGTCTCGAGGAGGTCGCCCTCGCCGTCGGCCGCTGGTTCGCCGCGCGGCCCGAGGGTGCGGTGGTGGTGGTCGGTCACTCGATGGGTGGCGTCGTCGGCACGCTGTTCTGTGAGCGCTTCGCCAGCGAGGTCCGCGGCCTGGTCAACGTCGAAGGCAACGTCTCCCCCGGCGATTGCATCTTCTCGAGCCGGATCGCCGCCCATCCCGCGGACACCTTCGAGACGGCGGCCCTGCCGGGCCTGCTCGACAGCGTCTACCGCGCCGGTCTCGACGACCGCCCCATGCGCACGTATTTCGCGAGCATGAGCCTCGCCGATGCGCGCCAGCTCCACCGCCACAGCGTCGAGCTGACGGAGATCTCCGGCACCGAGACCCTGGCGCGGCACCAGGCGGCGCTCGGCGTGCCCTCGATCTACCTGCTCGGTGACCCGCGCGGCACGGGCGAGCGCTCGCGGGCGCTCCTCGAGGAAGCGGGGGTTCGATGGCGCGCCATCCCCGACGCGGGGCATTGGGTCTTTCTCGACCAGCCCGAGCTCTTCGAGGACGAGCTTCTGGCCTTTCTCGACACGCTCGATTAGCGCTTCGACTGGTGCGAGGTCCACGCCGCCCCAGGCGGCGGAAGCGTCAGCGCCCCGGGTCCCAGCTGCGGCAGACGAGCTTCCACCCCCCACCCTCGATGGCCAGCGCACCGACATAGCCCGCCGCCGGCTCGAGGTGGTACATCGACCAGCTCGCCGCCTTGGCGGGATCGCCCTCGGCGCTGAGCATCCGCGCCTCGTCCTCCGGTGCCAGCGTCACGTCGAAGCGATCGAGCGGCATCGACAATCCGTCACCGGTGGCCTTGATGTAGGCCTCTTTGCGCGTCCAGCAGTTGAAGAAGGCGTCCGCCTTGCGCTCGGCCGGGATCCGCCGCAGCGTCTCGCGTTCGGACCTCGAGAAGAAGCGTTCGGCGATCTGCTCGGCATCGGGCATCGGTCGCAGCTGCTCGACGTCGATCCCCAGCTCGCGGCCCTGGACCAAGCCGTAGAGGGCGAGCTCCTGCGAGTGCGACAGGTTGAAGGACAGCCCCGCGGCGTCCCATCGCGGGTCGAGGGACGGCTTGCCCTTGTCGCCGTAGTGGAACCGGAGCTCGCCGGGCGGAACGTCCAGGTAGGCGCCGAGGAGCCGGCGGAGGACGCCTCGACCGACGATGAACCGGCGCCGGTGCCGCTCGAAGCGGAAGCGATAGGCACGCTCGACCTCGTCCGGGGTGAGGAGCGTCTCCAGCTCGGCGACGGTCTCCGGCGGCGGCGCCAGCGACACCGCGTAGACGTGGAGCTCGTCCGGCGCCAGCGATACCTCCTCGTGGCCGAGGCGATCGGCCGCGCGGAAGGGGTCGCTCAAGGGTAGCCGCCCTCGAGACGCGTGAGCACCGGCATCAGGTCCTGCGCCACCGCGCGTAGGAGGTCGGCCCGGGCGGGGCCGTGGAGAAAGAAGTGGTCGCCGTCGAACATCCGCAACTTGAAGGCGGCGCGGGTCTGCTCACCCCAAGCTTCGAGAGACTCTCGCTCGACCTTGTGGTCGGAGATGCCGCCGTAGGCGCAGATCGGCACGTCCAGCGGCTCACCGGGCTCGTAGGCGTAGGTCTCGCAGAGCGCGAAGTCGGCGCGCAACACGGGGAGCAGGAGCTCCATGAGCTCGGGATGCTCGAGGACCGCCTCGGGGGTGCCGTTGAGCTTGCGCAGCTCTTCCTTGAACTCGGCGTCGGGTAGGTTCCAGATCTCCGGCTCGTCGTCGGGAACCTGGGGTGCCCGGCGCCCCGACAGCAGCAGGCGCTGGGGCATCGGTCGGCCGTCGCCGCGCAGACGACGGCTGAGCTCGAAGGAAAGAAGCGCTCCCATGCTGTGACCGAAGAAGGCGTAGGGCAGGTCGAAGTGCTGGGGCAACGCCGCGGCGAGGGCATCGACGGCGGCGCCGACGCGGTCGAGGAGCGGCTCGCGGAGCCGGCTCTCGCGCCCCGGAAGCTGTACCGGACAGACTTCGATCGCTGCTGGCAGCTCTTCTTGCCAGCCACGGAACACCGATGCGGCACCGCCCGCATAGTGCAAGCAGAAGAGCCGCAGCCGTGCCTGCGGGTTGGGCTTGCGATAGGCGATCCAGCGATCGGGTTGGGGTCGATGATTCACGATGGTTCCCTCACGGGGTCGGTCAAAGCTCACGGGGTCGGTCAGAACTCGAGTCGGTGGCCGGTGGTGCGGCCAGAGACCCAGGCACCCCCGAATCAGGGGTCCACGGTAGCTGAGGGTGCGCCGAAACCCCCGGCCCGGGACATATAGAAGCCCCAAAGACCTACGCCGGCTCCCTCGATGCCGACCGCGAAGCCGCCTGGACCGAGCCGACGCACTCGGCGCGCAGCTCAGAGCCTGCCGCCCACCGGGGCGCCGGCCACGTCCTCGTCGTCTTCGCCTTCCGTGCGGTCGTCGAGGTGGTCCAGCCAGCGACAATAACCCCGCAGGACCCGGTGGAAGGCCCCTTCCTCCTCGGGAGCCAGATCCGCTGCCGGGCCGAAGACGACCTGCATGTCGAAGCGCAGCTTGGGAAAGGGCGGCCGGAGCTCGCCGCCGCCTTCCGGCCCGGTGTCGGTGCTGGGATCGGAGGGGCCGGCGAGTCCGCCAGGACCTCCGCCGACGCCGTCGGGATCGGGACGGGGTGGCGAGGTCTTCTCGAGGGCCTCGACCAGGTCGCGCAGGCCGCACCCCATGGCGTGGAGGATCTTGTCGAGGCTCGCGAGGGTCGGCAGCTTCTTGCCGTTCTCGTAGCCGCTGAGCATCGAGCTGGTGATCCCGGCGCGCTCGGCGACGTCACGTTGGCGAAGATTTTTCCGAGTTCTGAGAAAGCGAAGGGCAAGGCCAAGGCGGTCTGGTCGCAGCATGCACCATCTCCAGTGTCCCGCCCGGAGCAGAGGATACAGGTTGAGCCGCCCGCGCTGCAACCGGCCAGGCTTCGCCAGGCCGCGACAGCCACCACCGCTCCGACCATCCGAGTACGCTAAACTCTGCGGGCCATGTTCGCCCGCGGCGAAGCCAGGTCCGCCCCCAGCCCCGGTCCGAGGACCGTGGGCGCGGTGCCGCGTACCTACCCCGAGCCTTCGCCAAGCGCTCTCGAGTGCCCCTTCGGGAACCGCCGTCGATGACGCCCCCCCAGCCGCCGGAGCTCGATCACATCGGGCGCTATCGCATCGTCGCTCGCCTCGGCGCTGGCGGCATGGGCACGGTCTACAAGGCCTACGACGAGCAGCTCGACCGCTGGGTGGCGCTCAAAAAGATCCACGCCGAGAACGCCGAAGACGCCCGCGCTCGCGAGCGGCTGCGCCGCGAGGCCCGTGCCGCGGCGAGCCTCAAGCACCCGGCCATCGTCAGCATCTACGACATCCTCGAGGCCCAGGGCAGTGATTGGATCGTCATGGAGCTGGTCGAGGGCGACACCCTCGCCCAGCGGCTCGAGGAGGGCTCCCTCGACCTGCCGCACGCCTTACGGCTGACCTGGGAGATCGCCGAGGGGCTGTCGGAGGCCCACGCCAAGGGGATCGTGCACCGCGATCTCAAGGCCGAGAACGTGATCGTGACCCCGGCCGGTCACGCCAAGATCCTCGACTTCGGCCTGGCGAAGAAGATCTGGCACGACAGCTCCGAGCCGACGCTCTCCCTCGAAGGCAAGGTTCTGGGCACGGTGCGCAGCATGTCGCCGGAGCAGGCGCTGGGTGGCAAGCTGGACCATCGCTCGGACCTTTTTTCGCTCGGAACGATGCTCTACGAGGCGCTGACCGGGACATCACCCTTCTTGGCGGGCTCCCCGGTAGAAACGCTGACGCGGGTCTGTACGTTCCAGCAACCCTCGGCCCGCGAGCTGAACTCGGAGTTGCCCGAGGAGCTCTCGTCCCTGGTCGACCGGTTGCTCGAAAAGAGCCCCGAGAAGCGCCCGCGCAACGCCGCCCAGGTGGCGGTGGCACTGCAGGACATCCACAGCCGCCTCCCCGGAGTCCTGTCACCCCTGGTCTCAGGCCCCCGCGGCTCCGTGGCCAGCCAGACCGGCCTGCCCCCGACAGTCATCGACGGCGGCCTCGCCGCGCACATCTCGTCGTCGAGCGCGCCGACGGTACAGCGCTCGATCCCCGTCGGCAGCGCCCTCGTCCCCGCGCCCCGCAGCCACCTCCGCATGGTCGTCGGCATCGTCATCGCGGTCCTCGTCTTCGGCGCCGCCAGCGCCTACTGGCTGCTCCACCGCCCGGTTCCACACCCGATCCACGTCGCGGTGATGACACCGGTCGTCAAGGCGAGCGAGAACGTGCCGGAATCTCACCTCCTGGGGCCGGCGATGAAGAGCGCCCTCACTCGGGGAGTGATGTCCCTTGAGAATCTGTCGCCGATGCAAGCGGATCAGGCAAGCAACCCCACAGCCGCTCCCCCGGTGATTGCGCGCGAGCTTGCCGCCGACGAGTACCTGACGTCGAGTCTTAATTGTAGAGGACGCTCTTGCGTCGCTGCCTTCTCTCGCGTAGACACCCTGTCGGGCGCGGTGCTCGACTCCCAAAGCTTCGAGGTTCCAGCTGACAACCTGTCTTCGCTCGCCCGCGCGGTCATCAGGTACCTAAGCCGTAGCTTCCCGGACCACCCTGCCCGCGCAGGTGCTCGAGTGATGGATGTGCGGGAGGAGGACTACAGCCGTTACTTGCGGCTGCGTCGGGCTTTCGATGAACGCGAGGAAGGAATCACGGTTCGAGAGATCGCCAGTGAGGCGGCGAAGATCCATCAGACCTCGCCACGATTCCTCGAAGCTTACCTGCTAGAGGCAGATGCTCGAGGTCGGCTTTACCAGACACGGCGAGACCTGACAGAGCTGGATGAATCGTTCCAGCTGATCAACGAAGCACGGCGCCTGGCGCCCAACGACCCCGAGATGTTGCAGCGACAGTTCTTTCTGGCTCTTCAGACGAATCGTCTGGATGAAGCAGACAGGATACAGAGAGAGCTCGAGAATCTCGAGCCAGGCGATGCCATCAATCTGGTCAACCGAGCCCACCTGCTGAAGCAACGCGGGCAGCGCGAGGAAGCTTTGGCGCTGATGCGTAGGGCGGCAGACCAGCGGCCATCGTGGACCATTCTTCGCGACCTCTCCTTCATGGAGTCACAGGAAGGAAATGTCATCGAAGCCCGCAGGGTTCTTGATGAGCTTCTCGAGAGATCACCATCAAACCCCGAGGCCTTGTCCCGTTTGGCACAACTCGAACTTGCCTCAGGCGACGTCAGTAAGGCCGCCAAGATTTATGAGCAGCTCGTGCAGGCACAGCCCACGATGCCCCATCTCCACACCAACCTCGGATTGGCCCGGATGCTACAAGGGAATTTCGAAAGAGCAGCCGTCGCCTTTGAAGAGTCTACTTCGCTTAGCCCGAACACTCCTGTAGATCAGCTCAATCTGGCCGACGCCTACGAACTACTTGGGCGATCTGGCGATAGTCGCCGCGTCTACGAAAGGGTAGTGGAGCTATGTGACAAGGAGGCCAACCAGGAGGATCCGGAGCTGATCAGCCTCCGTGCTCAGGCTCTAGCCCACCTCGGTCGGTCGGAGGAGGCGGTAACGGCTATTCAGCGTGCGTTGCAGCTTAGCCCAAACAACCCTTCGACAGCTTTCGAGGCGGCTCTGGTCTTTACCCTAACCGGACAGCAGCTCTCAGCGGTTGTCAATGCCCGCAAGGCTCTCGCAGGCGGTTTCGAGCGGCGTTGGTTCAAGCTTCCGTGGTTCGAACCTCTCGACAAGAACGTCGAGTTCGCTGCTCTCTTGAAGGAGCCGGAAAGCGACGCTTCCACTCCAGGGAGACCCCCGACCAAGAGCTCTGGCGGATCCTAGGGTCCCGCAGGGTCGTTGTTGATCTTCGGATCCGAACAGACCACGGTCCCGGCGCTGTTGACGCAGACGAGAAAGCGGTAGGTTCCGGGCGACTCGCAGCAGTCGTCGATGACCAGCTTCTTGCCGTCGATGACGGTGACCTCCATGCAGTTCGGCGTCTCGATCGCCTGCTTGCTTGCATTGACCCACTTGATGGGCACGCTGGCCCAGACAGCCCCTTCCAGGATGAAGTTGATCGGGGCGGTTCCCGTTCCGTAGATCGTGACCTGCTCCGTCGTGGGGTCAATGTCCCCGCTGTAGCTGAAGCTCTGGTTCTGCGGGTCGTAGAGGACGTTGACGGTCTTGGATGCAAGAAGGGTGCTCCCCCCGCTGGATGAGCTGATGGACATGGTGGACTACCTCCTGGCCGCTGCGCGGCAGTGAACCCTGGTGGGAGTCGACGCCCCGTGGAGGAGTGCGCCGAGGTGGCTCGATCGCTTCCGCACGACTACCTCTGGCAATAAGCAAATTGAAAAACACATTCCTTCATAGCCTATCACAGCGCAACAAATCGCGGTAGGCAGCAAGAAAGCATCTCGGAATGTTGCCTATTTATATTTCAGCAGCGCAGCAACAAAGATGCAAGCACGCGCCGCGCAGGGTCGCCGCGGCATCCGGCGACCCTGGAGGTGTGCTGCGGATCAGGGGGTGGTCGGGCCCGCCGGAAACCGGCACGGGCCCGGGAGGATCAAGCGGGGAAGCCGGGCGCCGCTGCGATCCTGCGCAGCTGGCGATGGTGATGCGCGAAGTGGTCGGAGAGGAAGGCGAGGAGCTCCACAGGCGTCAGCGGGCCCGCGATCGGGTGCTCGAAACGCGCCATCGAGAGCTGGTCCGGTGCGATGGCCTCGAGGAAGGCGCGGAAGTCTTCCCGGGTGCTCTGCCAACGCGTCTCGATCTCGGCAAGATCCAGGGACTCGGTGGGTAGGACGCGGCGCGTGGGGGCCTGAACCCGAATACCCAGCCTGAAGATCACCCAGAGCACAGGCCGCAACAAGCGGTTGCGCAGGCTCAGGCGGCCCGCGGCACCGGGCGGCTGGGCGGCCTTGAGAAAGGCACTCTCGACCTTCCACAGGTGCTCCGCCACCTGGCGCATCGACCAGGCCGTGGGCTCGGGCTGGAAGCTCAGCTGTTCGGGAGTACGCGCCCCCAGATCCTGGAGCAGCGCCTTGCGGCTCTCCTCCAGGTCGTCGAAGCGTGCGGCCAGCTCGTCGAGCATTCAGGCTCCCGTGTGAGGAAGACCGACCGCCTCAGTCCCAGGTCAGCGAAGCGCCGGTGCGATACTCGGTGACCCGCGTCTCGAAGAAGTTCTTCTCCTTGGCGAGGTCCGTCGACTGCGACATCCACGGGAAGGGGTTCTGGCGGCCGTAGACCCGCGGCAGACCGATGCGCTCGAGGCGGCGGTCGGCGATGTACTCGACGTACTCGCTGAACTGGTCGGCGTTGATCCCGAGGAGGCCGTTGGGGCAGGCGTCGTGGGCGTAGCGCTGCTCGAGGGCCACCGAACGGGTGATCAGCTCGACGATCTCGTCCTGGAAGGCCTGGGTCCAGATCTCCGGATTCTCCACCTTGATGGTGTTGATCAGATCGCAACCGAAGGCCAGATGCAGACTCTCGTCGCGCATGATGTATTCGAATTGCTCGCCGATGCCGACCATCTTGTTTTGCCGCTTGAGCGCCAGCATCATGGCGAAGCCGGCATAGAAGAAGATCCCTTCCATGATGACGTAGAAGCCCACCAGGTCGCGAACGAACTGCTGGACGTTCTCGAGCCCCTCGGTGTTGAAACCGGGGTCGAGCACCGAGCGCGTCAGGTCGACGACAAACTCGTCCTTCTCACGGATCGACGGGATCGTCTGGTACATGTTGTAGATCTCGTCGGGATCGAGACCCAAGGTGTCGCAGCAATAGATGAAGGTGTCGGTGTGCACCGCCTCCTCGAAGGCCTGGCGGAGCAGGTACTGCCGCGACTCGGGGTTGGTGACGTGGTTGTAGACCGCGAGCACGATGTTGTTGGCGGTCAGCGACTCGGCGGTGGAGAAAAAGCCGAGGTTCCAAAGGATCAGCCGCCGCTCCTCGTCGCTCAGCACCTGCGGCGACTTCCACTGCTCGACGTCCTTCTGCATCGACACCTCTTCGGGTGTCCAGTTGTTGGCGATGCCGTCCTTGTAGTGCTGTCGGGCCCACAGGTAGGTCATGGGCAGGATCTTGTTGGGATCGGTCTTGGAGCTGTTGATGATGGGCATGGTCGAGCTCTCCGTCGAAAGCGCCGCCCGCGGGCGGCGCGAGATCCTACGATGTCTCCAGGGCCTCGGGTGACGCGCGCGACGGCGTCTACTGGCAGGCCTCGCAATCCGGGTCGTCGATGCGGCACAGGGCCGGAGCCTCGCTGCGCAGAGCGGCCGCGCCGTTGGTCGCGGCGGACGGCATCAGCTGCTGGGCGGGAGCCGCCGCCGCGGCCCGCGGGGCTGCGGTGACCGCGGTGGGCTCCGCCAAGGCGGAAGCGGCCATCGGCGTGTACTCGCGCTTTTGCGTGTAGCCGTACTTCGACGCGTCGAGCGTCGACTTCTCGATCTGCGTCGCCCCGAGGGTCCGCAGGTAGTACGTGGTCTTGAGCCCGAAGCGCCACGCGGCGACATAGATCTCGTGCAGCTTCTTGCCCGAGACGCCTTTCAAGAAGACGTTGTGCGACTGGCTCTGGTCGATCCACTTGCCACGCGCCGCGGTCAGGCGCAGACACCAGATGGGATCGACCTCGAAGGCCTCGCGGTACTTCTCCTTGAGCTCGTCGGGGATCTCGGCGATGAACGAGATGTTGCCGTCGAAGTACTTGAGCTTGTCGAGCATCTCCGGGGTCCACATGCCGAGCCGCTTCAGGTCCTCCACCAGATACGAGTTGACGATGGTGAACTCGCCGCTGATGTTGGCCTTGACGTAGATGTTCTTGTAGATCGGCTCGATGCACGGGAAGCAGCCCGAGATGTTCGAGATCGTCGCCGTCGGCGCCACCGCCATGGTGTTCGAGTTGCGCATGCCGTGCTGGCGGACGTGCTCGCGTACCGGCGTCCAGTCGAGACGCTGGGCCCGGGACACCTCCACCGGCACCCCGCGCTCCTGCTCGAGGAGGTCGAGGGTGTCGAGGGGGAAGATCCCGCGGTCCCACTTCGATCCGGCGTAGGACGGGTAGGAGCCGCGCTCGGCAGCGAGCTCGGAGGAGGCGAGGATCGCGTAGTACGAGATCAGCTCCTGGGTCTCGTCGGCGAGATCGAGGGCACGCTGCGAGGAAAACGGGATGTCGAGCTGGAAGAGCGCGTCCTGGAAGCCCATGAGCCCGAGACCGATGGGACGGTGCCGGAGGTTCGAGTTGCGCGCTTCGTCGGTGGGATAGAAATTGATGTCGATGACGTTGTCGAGCATCCGGATCGCGGTGCGGACGGTCTTCGCCAGGAGGTCGCGGTCGAGCCCATTGGCGGTGAAGTGCCGCGCCAGGTTGACCGAGCCGAGGTTGCACACGGCGGTCTCTTCGGCGGAGGTGTTGAGCGTGATCTCGGTGCACAGGTTCGAGCTGTGGATGACACCGACGTGGTCCTGGGGCGAGCGCACGTTGCAGGCGTCCTTGAAGGTGATCCACGGGTGGCCGGTCTCGAACAGCATGGTGAGCATCTTGCGCCACAGCTGCACCGCCGACACGCTCTTCCACTGCTGCATCTCGCCGCGCTTGGCCTTGGCCTCGTACTGGATGTAGCTCTCCTCGAAGGCGCGGCCATAGGAGTGGTGCAGGTCGGGCACCTCGTGGGGCGAGAAGAGGGTCCAGTCGCCGTCCTCGAGCACGCGCTTCATGAACAGGTCCGG
>JAGQSE010000268.1:0-3029 GCA_020439725.1 Acidobacteriota bacterium | reverse complement strand
GCAGGTCGAGGAAGTCCTCGATGTCGAGGTGCCAGGTCTCGAGATAGGCGCAGGTGGCGCCGCGACGCTTGCCCGAGCGGTTGATCGCCATGGTCACGTCGTTGGCGATCTTGAGGAAGGGGATGACGCCCTGGCTGTCCACGTTGGTGGTCTTGATGGGCGCGCCGGTGGCGCGGATGTTCGACCAGTCGTTGCCGATGCCACCGGACCACTTCGACAGCTGCGAGTTGTCGCCGAGGGACTTGAAGATGTGCTTCAGATCATCCTCGACGGTGGTCAGGTAGCACGACGACAGCTGCGGGTGGCGCGTCCCCGAGTGGAAGAGGGTCGGCGTCGACGCGACGTAGCGCAGGCTCGACAGCAGCTCGTAGAACTCGATGGCCCGCGCCTCGCGCTGCGGCTCCTCGATCGCGAGGCCCATGGCGACGCGCATCCAGAAGTGCTGCGGCAGCTCGAGAACCCGGTCCCCCTGGCGCATGAAGTAGCGCTCGGAGAGGGTCTGGATGCCCAGGTACTGGAAGAGCTGGTCGCGTTCGGGAGCCAGGGCGGCGGTGATGCGGTCGAGGTCGAACTCGAGGAGCTTCTGGTTGTAGAGATCGGCGCCGACGCCCTGGCGCAGGGTCTCGACGAAAGAGCTACGGTAGGCCCCGCCGAGCTCGTCGCCGCGCACCGTCCGGCCGAGGCGCTGCTTGTAGAGCTTCTCGAGCAACAGACGCGCCGCGACATAGCTGTAGCCCGGATCGCGCTCGATGAACGCCGCCGCCGCCATGACCAGCGCCTGCGAGATGCGCTCGGTGGGGATCTCGTCGTAGACGTTGTTGACCACCTCGCGGACCACCGGGTCGACGTTGAGGTCGCCGTCCAGACCCTCGGCGACGCGGGTGACCGTGTCGTGGATGTTCTTGACGTTGAAGAGCACCACCCGGCCGTCACTCTTCTGGACCGTCAGTTTGCCCAGGCGGGCGCTCTCGATGGCCCGACGCTTGGCCTCGGCGCGGACCTTCTGGCGGTCGGCGCGGTACAGGATGTAGGCCTTGGCGATCTCGTAGTGGCCTTGGCGGACCAGGTGCTTCTCGACGATGTCCTGGATGTTCTCGACATTGGGGAAGAACTCGTTGAAGCGGCTGTCGACCTCGACGCAGATGTCGTCGACGAGCCCGTCGAGACTGCCGTTGGGCACCTCCGCCCCGATCGCGGCCACCGCCTTGACGACGGCCCCACGGATCCGATCACTGTCGAAGTCGACGACTTCCCCGGTCCTCTTGACGACCTTGAGCGCTCGCATCTACTACTTCACCTCTCCTGATGGCTGCGCCGGTCCCGGAGACCGGCGGTTGGATGTCACGGGCCCTTGCGGGCCTTGGCCGGCCCCACCTTCCGGCCGCCGACGCGCTCCTTCGCAGCCCAGGACGAGACCCCGGTAGACACCGGGGTGGTGGTCCGTTGGGGGGGCGCGAGGGTCATGGAATCAGCAACAATCACGACATTCGAAGACAGGCCGCCAGACCCCGATACCCGGGGTTCCGCCATGGCGGACCGACAATCGCTGCTCATAGCGACATATCGAACAACCTACTAGATGTAGGTGGGGCTGTCAAGAAGCCCCCAACATGGAGTGGTATTACACCACCTGCGCGGACGCGGGGAAAGTCCTGACCGGACTTCCGGTGGGATTGTGACAGCGGCCTAGTCGGCACGCCGGACGAGCGAGGCGGCGGGGATGCCGGCCTCGAGCTCGACCACCGCGGCGGTGACCGCGGCGAGATCCGCGCCATCGACGGTGAGCTTGACCCGATAGTCGGGATCGTCCCAGGTCGGATAGCTGCCGATGGCGACCTCCGGGTGCGCGGCGACCACTCGGTCGAGGAGCTCGGCGAGCTCGGCCTCGTCGCACAGCGTGTAGACCGCCCGGCTGACGAAGCCGCCTCCCTGAGCGGCCAGGCTTTCGCGCAGGATCGGCATCTTCATGCGAAAGACCTCGGGCAGACCCGGCAGCACGTACACCCCGTCGACCTGGACCGCGGGCCAGCGCGCCGAACCCGAGCTCACCAGCTGGTAGCCCTCGGGAACGTCCGCCATCCGCAGGTGGCGCTCGGTGACGCTCTCACCGAAGTGGGCGCGGAGCAGCGACGCGAGCTCCGGGGAGCGCACCACACGGCGGCCGAGACCCCGGGCGACCCCCTGAATGGTGACGTCGTCGTGGGTCGGGCCGACCCCACCGCTGGTGAAGACCAGGTCGTGATGCTGGCGCAGATGGGCGAGCTCCCCGGCGATGACCTCGACGTCGTCGACGCAGACGACGACACGGAGCAGCCGGATCCCCAGGGCGAAGAGCTCGCGGGCGAGGACCTGGACGTTCTCCTCCTGCACCTTGCCGGTGAGGATCTCGTTGCCGATGACGAGCGCCGCCGCGGTCCTGCCCATGGCCCTGGATGATACGACAGGGCCGGTGGGCCGGCGGGCGCCCTACTCGCGTTCGAGAACCATCGAGAACCCGTGCCCGCCGCCGGCGCAGATCGAGATGAAGGCGGTGCCGCGGTCTGCGCGAGCCATCTCGTGGGCCGCCTGGCTGATCACCCGTGCGCCGGTGGCGCCGAAGGGATGACCCATGGCGATGGAACCGCCGTTGGGGTTGAGGCGAGCGCGGTCCACCTCGCCGATGATCGGTCCGTCGAGCCCGAGTTGCTCGGCGAAGGTGGCGCTCTCGAAGCGCTGGAGGGTGGCCAGCACCTGGGCCGCAAAGGCCTCGTGCATCTCGATCATCTCGGCGTCCGCGAGCCGCATGCCGGCCCGTTCGAGGGCGATGGGGGCCGAGTACGCGGGACCGATCAAGAGATGCTCGCGCTGGATGTCCACGGCCGCCATGGCGTAGGAGCGGATGTAGGCCAACGGCTCGTAGCCCAGAGCCTTGGCCTTCTCTTCGGCCATCAGCAACACCGCACCGGCACCGTCGGTGAGCGGGCTGGCATTGCCCGCGGTGACGGTGCCGTAGGCGCGGTCGAAGACCGGCCGAAGGCGGCTGAGCTTCT
>JAGQSE010000267.1 GCA_020439725.1 Acidobacteriota bacterium | reverse complement strand
CTCGCCACCGGACAGGGTCTCGGCGGAGCGGTCCAGGGACAGATAGTCCAGGCCGACGTCGATCAAGAACCGCAGTCGCTCCTGGAGCTCCTTGAGTATCTTCGCGGCGATCTCGGCACGTTGGCCCCGCAAGCCCAGGTCGCTCAGGTACGCGTGTGCCCTGGCCACCGGTAACGCGGTCACGTAGGGCAGGTTGTGCTCACCGACGTAGACCGTGCGGGCCTGCTCGTTCAAGCGGGTGCCGTCACAGCTCTCGCACGGCCGCGCGCTCAGATAGCGGGACAGCTCCTCGCGAACCATGTTCGAGTCGGTCTCGCGATAGCGCCGTTGCATGTTGGGAATCACGCCTTCGAACGGCGCCTTACGCGTGCGTGAGCCACCGTGCCCGCCAAACCGCACTTCGACGGGCTCTTCACCACTGCCATACAAGACCACCTGGCGAATCGACTCCGGCAGCTGCTCGAAGGGTGTCTCGATCTCGAAGCCATAATGCGCGGCCAGCGCCTGTAGCAGCTGGAAATAGTAGGCGTTACGCCGATCCCAGCCGCGAATCGCACCGCCCGGCAGGCTCAGGTGCGGGTTGGCCAGGACCTTGCGCGGGTCGAAGAACGACTTGACGCCCAGGCCGTCGCAGGTCGGGCAGGCACCCGCCGGGTTGTTGAAGGAGAACAGCCGCGGCTCCAGGTCCGGCAGACTGAAACCACAGTGGGGACAGGCGAAGCGCGCGCTGAAGACCAGCTCGGCACGCTCGGGCTCGTCCATCCAGGCGATGTTGGCGCGGCCGTCCCCCAGCCCCAACGCGGTCTCGAACGACTCGGCCAGCCGCAGGCGCAGATCGGCACGCACCCGGAAGCGATCGACGACCGCTTCGATACGGTGCTTGGTATTGCGCGCCAGGCTCGGGGCATCGTCGACCTCGTAGACCACGCCGTCTACCCGAACGCGCACGAAGCCCTGCGCACGCAATCCCTCGATGACGCCACGATGCTCGCCCTTGCGATCCTCAATCACCGGCGCGAGCAACATCAGCCGCGCGCCTTCTGGCTGCTCGAGCACCTGATCGACCATCTGCGCGACGGTCTGGGCACGCAGGGTGATGCCGTGCTCGGGGCAGCGCGGCTCGCCGGCACGAGCGAACAGCAGCCGCAGATAGTCGTAGATCTCGGTTATGGTGCCGACAGTCGAGCGCGGATTGTGAGAGGTCGACTTCTGCTCGATGGAGATGGCCGGCGACAGGCCTTCGATGGAGTCGACGTCGGGCTTCTCCATCTGCTGGAGAAATTGCCGGGCGTAGGAAGAGAGCGACTCGACGTAGCGCCGCTGGCCCTCGGCGAAGAGGGTGTCGAAGGCGAGGGAAGACTTTCCAGAGCCCGAGACCCCGGTCACAACCACCAGGCGGTTCCGGGGGATCTCGACCTCGATGTTGCGCAGGTTGTGCTCGCGGGCTCCGCGGACGATGATCGATTCCATGGCAGCCGGGGACTCTACCAGAGGCGAGGCCCGGTGCCAGCGACGGACGAGCTACGGAGGCGAGACGGGCTCAGTAGTCGAGGTAGCCTTCGCGCACGCGGACCGCGGTACCCGAACGGTCGACACGTACCCGTACCGGCCGCCATCGGCCGTCCTTCTTGAGGTCCGTAGGGTAGTAGCCCAGCGCGTACTGCTCGCGCAGCTCTTGGAGGATCTCGCGGTAGGCCGGAGCCAGATCCTCCGCGGAGGCCAGGAACTCGGCACGGCCACCGCTCTCCTCGACGGTCTTCTTGAGGGTTTCGAACTCGCGCACGGTGTCGGGAACGTCACGCCACGCGGAAGCCAGCTGCGGCGCCTGGTCTCCACCTTCGGTGCCCGCCAGGTGGATCCAGTAGATCAGCGCCTGGCTGTGCCGCGCCCGCCACAGGACCTCCTCCATCCGCAGCACGCTCAGGATGTCGACACCGTCCGAGAGCAGCACGACGACGCGACGACCCTGCCGCCCGTCGAGATAGTTGAGTGCCAGGTAGAGATGGTCGTTGAGGGCGGTGCCGCCGACACCGTGGACGTCGTCGAGGGCACCGGTGAGGTAGTCCTTGTCCTCGGAGAACTCGGTCGCCTTGACCACGTGGTCCGAGAACAGCAGCAACATCGCCTCGTCGAGGGGCCGCATGTCTTCGATGAAGGCGCGCGCGCCAGCCGTCGCCGCCTTGAGCCGGGTGCCTTGCATGCTCTCGCTGGCGTCGACCAGGAGCACCGCGGTGAGCGGCACGTCCTCGTGCTCGAAAGTCACCAGGTCCTGCTTCTTGCCGTCGTCGACGACCTCGAAGTCGTCCCGCGACAGGTCGAGGACCCGCTGGCCGTCGGCGGTCACCGTGACGTAGAGCTGCTGCAGGCCCAGGTCGAGCTGCTCGTCGACGCGGATCGCCGGGGTCTCGAGACGCGAGCGTAGGACCTCGCCCCCTCGCAGATGAACCAGGGCGTCGAAGCGGTGACCGCGGTTGCGCTGGCCGACGTCCACCGTCGCCTCGTAGGGCGGCTTGGTGAGCTCACCGACCACCCGGCCGTCGACCACCAGATCGACCTTCTCGGCATCGAGCTCCGGCGCGAGCTCGACCAGAACCTCGACCTGGCCGAAGGCCGGCTCGAGGAAGGAGGGCTTGACGATGGTGATGCGGCTGTCGCCGGAGACGTCCTGGGCCAGGAGCCGGTTCCCCGGCGTCGACAGGCACAGGGCCAACACCAGCAGGTAGACCGCTCGACGGGCCGGGCGTGTCATCACAGGGCCCCCGCCACGACACCAGCTTCGGTGGGCTCGCCGGCGGAAGACGCGTTGGACGAACCGGCCCCAGCCACCTTGTCGGGCTCGAGGCCGAGGCTGTCGGCGAGCATCGGCAGCCGGCTCTCGGCTCCCTGCCAGAGCTCCTGACGGAGCTCCTTGGTCGCCGGTGCGGGCCAGTGGTTGTACCGCGCCCGCGCCTCGGCGGCCTGGTGCTCGCCCTGGATCCGCACCGCCTCGAGGACCTCCGACGCTTCCTTGAGCTTGCGGTCACGCTCCAGGAGAAAGGCGTCGAGCAGCGCCAGGGCCTCGTTTCCGGGCAGGCGGGTGCGCCCCTCGTCGACCACCGCAAGGGCGCTCGAGCGGTCCCCGCGGTCGAGATAGAGCCGCGCCAGCTCCTGGTAGGCCACGGCTACCACCCACTCGGGGCCGTCGGCGCGGGTCAGCCCGCGGAGGCGTTCCTCGGCGTCCTTGCGCCAACCGCCTCGGGCCTCGTTGATCGCCAGCCGCAGGGCGGCCTCGCGCTGTCGTGGTTGCGCCTTGACCAGCCGGCGCAGCACCGCCACGGCGGCGATCGGGTCACCGGCCTTTTCGAAGACCGTGCCCATGCCCAAGAGCGCCACCTCGTTCGCCGGGTCGTAGCTCAGGGCGTCACGGTACAAGGGCGTGCACCGGCATTCGCGCGTCGTGTTGATCTGCTGCAGGTAAGCGCCGAGGCTGGCGTAGGTCCGGCCGGCGACCACCCGCGCGCCCTCGGAGCCCGACGCCTTGGCGTAGGCGTCGGCCAGCGCCGCCGCCTGCAGCCGGGACCGGCTCGCCAGGAACCAGACACGGCGCTGTTGGAAGAAACCGGCGGCGTCGTGGTGCAGCATCATGATCGGCACCAGCACTTCGGGGTTCTTGCGCGACAGCTCGGCCGCCACCTGGCCCTGGACCTTCCACAACAACCCCGAGTCGGCTCTCATGGCGGGCTCGACATAGGCGTCCTCGAGCTCGCCCAGGGCCTCCACGGCCTGTTCCCGGCCCAGGGTGACGAGCTTCTCGAGGCTGTCGAGGTAGCCGCGGCGGAGGACGACCGGGTCGACGTCCTTCTCTTTGCTCTGAGCTCTCTGCGGTGGCCGGGGAACTTCCCGGTTCAGCGTGGCCCCAGAGGAATCACCGGCCTGCGCGGCGGCATAGTCGGGCGCCAGCGTCGCGAGCCCCAGCAGCAGGACCCAGGGCCTGACGGATCGATGCTTGTACATGACGGGCCTTCCTGCCGCGCACCGAGGCGAGGGGAGCGAAATTGGACTGGATCTCGATCGCGACCGTTTCAACCTACAACATCGAGGGCTTGTGGGCAATGCAAAGCCCCTGAATGTGACGAGGGCGGAGCGATCATCGCCCCGCCCTCTCTTTCCACCCGGTCAGGGAATCCCCGACTCGGCGTTCTGGGCCGCTCCAGGAGCGGCCTCCGTGTGTCGATCAGAAGTCGCTACGACCGCCTCGTCCCCGGGGCGTCGGATCCGGCTGATCGATGGCCGAAGGCTCGTCGTCCTGGGTCGCCGGATCGTCGGCACCCTGACCGCGGCCGCCCTTGCCACGACCCCGCGGCGGCTCCTTGACCGCCGAGGCGTCGGGCGAGGTGAGCAGCCAGTGGAGGTTCGACACGGCGTCGGGGCTGAGCTGCGCGCTCCGCGCCTCGGCGACGGTCACCGCCGCCGGAGCCAGGCTGAACTCGCCGAAGATGAAGGGATAGAGGTCCACCTCGGGGATCGAGGCGTCATAGGTCTCGTTGATCGCCTTGATGTACTCGTTGGCGATGTAGGCGTAGCCGAAGGGCGACGGGTGGACGCCGTCGTAGGAGAACAGGCCACCGGTGAGGAACGACGACGTATAGGTGATGCCACCGATGTCGACACCGCCGGAGACGAACTCCTGGAGCAGCGGACCGCTCTCGATGAGCGCCGCCCCGACCTCGCCGGCGACGGTGCGGATGATCGAGTTGTAGCCGTTGACCCGATCGCTGATCTTCGCCGTCTCGGCGGCGTTCAACACCACCGTGTCGGGCAGCGGCTGGCCGTTGCCACCGAGGGCCGCGGGGATACCGAAGCCCTGCGCCAGGTAGGTCGTGGCGGTGAGCAGAACGTGGTCACCAGCGGCCAGCGGACCGTCGGGGCCGATCAGCGGGATCGGCGCACCGGTCGGTCCGAGCACCGGCTGGCTGGTGGCCGGGTTGACGACCACCCGCGGCACCGTGTTGACGAAGGGTAGCGTGGTCACCGGCGGCACCGTGGCGATGGCCATCTTGGCGCCGGTCGACGCGAGAGCACCGGCGACGGTCCGATAGTCGGCTTCGAAGCTGCTGAGGGTGGTGAGCGTGACGCCGTCGATGGCCAGACCGCTGGTGGCGGCGCCGAGGGCGTCGTTGTTGCCGATCCACAGCGTGACGAAGGTCGGGTGCGACGCGACGGCCTGCTGGAGGGCGGTGCCGAGACCGCGCAGCACGAGGTCGTGGGCGCCACCGCCATCGGTGACGGTCCTCACCGTGTCCCCGACGTCCGCACCGGGGATGCCCAGGTTGTTGTAGGGCCGGGGCAGCATGAGGTTGGTGGGAGCGCCGATGCTCGACGACGCCGGCGCCAGGATCACCGGCGACAAGCTGAGGACCCGCAGCGGCGCCGGGATGCCCGGCGAGCTGATGGTCGGCTGCTCGAAGCCGTCGTCGGTGCCGGTGGCTTGACGGTGGATCAGCGCCGGGAAGCTGTTGGCCTGGTTGTAGCCGACCCAGCCGCCACTGACGATGGCGGCGGTAAGGCTGTCACCGACGGCGACGTAGTTCGAGAAGTCGGCGCTACCGGTGTCGACCTGCGCCGCGGCCGGAAGCGCGGCGACACCGACGAGCAGCAGCACCGCCAAGGAGCCTCTGAGGATTCGGGTCATGTCTTGGATCTCCTTCCGTGGGTCGCTCGAGAGGTCACCAGTTGATCGTCACGCCGGTGAGGATGGCGTCGGTCGAATAGGTGCCGAAGTAGCCGTCGTGGTTGGTCGTCGTCGTGCGGGTGTCCGAGTCGAGGTACATCACGGCGAGGTCGAGCTTGCCACCCGGGGTGCCGTACCCAAAGGTGAAGCCGTTGCGGTTGCCGTCGGGAAGCAGCGGGCTGACCGACTCGTCGGGCTGCGGCGTCTCGTCGTAGACGTAGCCAAAGCGCCACTGGCTACCCGACGCCGTCGTGTAGTTGAAGCCCAGGCGGTAGTTGAAGGCGTCGTCGTAGTCCTCGGGGATGACCGAGCTCAGGGCCGAGGCCGTCTTGAAGTTGAGCGGCAGGTTGTCGAAGCTGCTCCAACCGGTCCAGTTGATGTCGACCTCCATCAGCAGGTTCTGCGTCAGGCCGAGGGCGAAACCGAGGCTCGCCTGGTCGGGGAACTCGATCGAGGTCTCGATGGGCAGCTTGGCGCCGAAGGGCAGCTGGGCGGCGACGGCGGCGTCGAACTGCGGGATCCCGGTGAGGACCTGGGTGAACTGGCCGTCACCGGTGTAGTCGACCTTGACCTTCGAGCGGTAGGAGAAGCCCCACGAGAAGGCGCTGCCGACCTTGTGCAGGATGCCAAGGTTCCAGCCGAGACCGTCGTTGGTGTCGCTGGTCAGCTCGGCGTGGGCGATGTCGACGACGGTGCCCGTGAAGGGGTTGATCGAGGGCACGTTGCGCTCGAGCTCGACGGTGGAGAAACGCCCCACGATGCCGAAGCCGATGCCGAAGTTGGGCGACACCTGGTAGCCGATGGTCGGGTTGATGTCGAAGACCTTGAGGTCGGCGCGCTGGCTGATGAAGCGGCCCGAGAACGTGCTCGGGTTCTTCCACTCGGTGGCCAGGCCGAAGGGCGAGTTGAGGCCGATGCCGAACTTCCACTTCCCGCCCAGCGGGCGCACGTAATAGAGGTGCGGCGGCGTCGCGTCGAGGTCCTTCATCTGCTCGTGGTTGTTGGGCCCGGGGAAAGGCGCCAGACCGTCGAACTCGGTACCGTTGACGTGGATCCACGTCAGACCGGTGGTGAATTGCCCTTCCTCGACGAAGGCCAGGCCTCCAGCGTTGTGGAACAGGAGGGACGGGTCGTCGGCCTGTGCGGTGAAGGCGCCGGCCATACCCATGGCCTTGCTGCCCTGTTCGAAGATCCCGAAGGCCGCCGCGTCGGCCTTCAAAGGCACCATCATGGCCATGGTGCAGGCAGCCGCAGCCGCGGCGAGAAGATTCGATCGCCTGAGCATCCCTTTCCTCCTAGTAGACTCTCGGTACCGGGGTCTTGTGTGCGGACATTCGGTTCTGTCGAACAACGGACTGAACTCAAATGGCACGATAGGTCAAGGTCCTGAGAGTGTCAACCACGTGTCGCGGCGACGTCGCGCCGCGTTTGGGCGGTGGAGAAAGAGGATGGATTTCGAGCACGAACGGCAGCGCAGCACCCACGAGCAGGTCGCAGAGAACCTCGGCGAGCTCTTCGAATCACCCTACCTGGACGAGGAGACCGGGCACTTCTATGTCCGCTACGGCTCGACGGTGCTCGAGATCTCCGTCGACCCCTTCGGCCCCGACGAGGCGGTGGTGACGATCATGGCCTATTGCGTCCAGGGCGTGACCCTCGAGGAGGATCTGCTGCTGGGTCTCCTCGAGATCAACCACCAGCTTCCCTTCGGCGCCTTCTCGCTGGTCGACCGTGACATCTTCTTCTCCCACTCGCTGCTCGGTCGCAGTCTCGACTCGCGCAGCCTGCTGCGGATCATCGAGGCGGTGGCGACGGTGTCCGACGATTACGACGAGCGGATCATCAAGCGGTTCGGCGGCCAGACCGCCCTCGAGCGGATCCGCGATACCGGGGGGCGGCGACAGCGCCAGGAAGTCGGCGGCGGCGAGGAGTGAGAACGCGGGCGCCTACCAACGCTGCTGCTTGATCGCCTCGCGGGCTTCCTTCTCCTGCGTCTTGCGGCGCTCGGTCTCGCGCTTGTCGTACAGCTTCTTGCCCTGGACCAGCGCCACCTCGGCCTTGATCCACGGTCCCTGGAGGACGATGGCCAGGGGTACCACGGTCAGACCGGTGGTCTGGAGCTTGCCCATCAGACGGTCGATCTCGCGCCGGTGCAAGAGGAGCTTGCGCGGCCGCTCGGGCTCGTGGTTCTCGCGGTTGCCGTGGCTGTAGGGGCTGAAGTGGGCGTTGACCAACCACGCTTGGCCGTCCTGGATGGTGACGTAGCTGTCCTTGAGCTGGATCTTGCCGGCGCGCGCCGCCTTGACCTCGGTGCCGGTGAGCACCATTCCGGCCTCGAGGGTCTCGAGGATGTGGTAGTCGTGGCGCGCCTTGCGATTGCTCGCCAGCACCCGGTCGGCAGGACCTTTCTTCTTGGCGTTCATGTCGTCTCGGGGTTCGTCGCGCCGTCGGCTCGACCCAAGGAGCGTCACCGCCCGGTAAGGGGGCGCCGCTGCGGCGCGAAGCGGCGAGTCTGGCACACCCCTGCTAGGATCTCCAGTCGATGAGCATCACGGCAGCCCTGCTTTCCCTCAGCCTGTGGGCCGCAGCCGAGCCGCCAAAACCCCGTGTCACGCATCTCCTCGCCGGTGTCGAGGGATCGCGGATCGAGGTCGGCTTCGATCTCCGTGACGCCTTCGACGCCGCCTTCCGCGAACGCGTCGAGAGCGGGCTGCCGACCAGCATCATCTACGAGATGCAGTTGGTGCGCGAACGCCGGATGTGGTTCGACCGCAAGGTGGCGAGGAGCGAGCTCGAGGTCAGCGCCACCTACGACGGCGTGACCATGGAGTACCAGGTGCATTTCCGGCTCGACGGCGAGCTGGTCGAAAGCCGGGTGGTCCAGGAACCCGCCGAGCTCGAGCGCGCCATGACGCGGATCCGGAACCTCACCGTCCTCAAGGCGCCCGCGGACCGTCGGGAGCGCTGCCAGGTACGTGTTCGCGCCGACCTCGGCTCGAAGACCTGGCTGTCCCTCATTCCGATCCGGATCACCACCGACTGGGCCGTTGCGGACCTCCCCGCCACGGGCTCGGCGAACGGCTGACCGCCATGGGCCTGCGCACCCAGCTCCAACGCCACCGCGGCAACACCCGGCTCATCGTCGGGGTCCTCGGCGCGCTGCTCCTGGTGCTGAGCGGCATCTTCTACCAGCTGCTCTACAGCCAGCGTCTCGACGCCAAGCTGATCAACAACCGGGTGCTGCTCTTCGCCCTCTGGTACATCAACGTCGTCCTGATCCTGTCGATGGTCTTCGTGCTGATGCGCATCGTCTTCAAGATGCTCATCGAGCGCAAGCACCGGATCCTCGGCTCGAAGTTCAAGACCAAGCTCATCGCCTCTTACATCGGCCTGTCGCTGATCCCGGTGCTGCTGCTCTTCTTCTTCGCCAACCAGCTGCTCCAGGGTTCCATCGACCGCTGGTTCAACGTCCCCTTGCAACGGCTCGTGGGGCAGGCCCAGGCCATCGCCGAGGCCCTCAACTCGAGGATCTCCGACGACAACCTGCGCGCCGCCCAGCACGCCCTCGAGCAGATCTCCGCACTGCCCGAGGAGGAGGTCGCCCGCGGCGAGGCGCTGGGCATTTCCCTACAGGAGCTCATGGACGAGTCCGGGGTCGACCTGCTGGCGGTCTACGACGGCACCGACTTCGTGCGCGCGGTCCTCTCCCCCAACGCCGGCATGACCGATCTCCCGGACCTCGACTGGAGCCTGCTGCGCAATGCCTCGGCGCGGGGTCAGGCGACCAAGGTCAAGCCCCTCGCGGGCAACGAGGGCCGCCTGATGCTCCTCGCCGTCGCCGATCCAACCCGGGCGACGGACCGACCGGGCTGGGTGGTGGTCGCCGGCTCGGTTCTAGAGCAACCCCTGGCGGGCCAGGTCGAGGGCCTGGTCCAGGCCTACCAGGCCCACCGCCAGCTGGTGGTCGAGAAGGACGCCATCAAGGCCAGCCATCTCTTGATCTTCATGATGGCGACGCTGCTCATCCTGCTGGCGTCGAGCTGGGTAGGTCTCTACCTGGCGCGACGCGTGACGCTACCGATCCAGGCCCTCGCCTCGGGCACCAAGCGGATCACCAGCGGTGACCTGTCCCACCGCGTCTCGGTGGACGCCGACGACGAGCTCGGTGTGCTCGTCGACTCTTTCAACCGCATGACCGAGCAGCTCGAGGAACAGCGGCGAATGCTCGAGAAGAGCAACCTCGAGCTGCAGCAGAGCGGCGAGCGCCAGGCCGAGGAGCGGGCGCTGATCGCCGCCGTGCTGCAAAACGTCGCCGCCGGCGTGTTGTCGGTGGATGAACAGGGCCTTATCTTCACCTGCAACGGCGCGGCGCGCTCGCTGCTGCGTCTCGACGACCCCGTCCTCGGCCGACCGGTGGCGGAGGTGCTGGGGGATCCGGAACGCGGCAAGCTCGTCTCTCTGCTCGAGGCCCTGCCACCGGACGGCAGCCGCAAGAGCAGTCAGCTCCACCTGGTGGTCGGCGGCGAGTGGAAGACCTTCGAGGTGACCGTGACCCCGGTGCACCACGCCGAAGGCTCCTTCCGCGGCCGGGTGCTGGTCCTCGAGGACCTGACCGAGCTGATCAAGGCGCAGAAGCTGGCCGCCTGGACCGAGGCCGCGCGGCGCATCGCCCACGAGATCAAGAACCCGCTGACCCCCATCAAGCTCTCCGCCGAGCGCCTCCTCCACAAGCATCGCAACGGCGATCCCCAGCTCGGGAAGGCGCTCGAGGACGCCGTCGAGACCATCGTTCGCGAGGTCGGCTCGATGCAGAACATGGTCGACGAGTTCTCCCGCTACGCCCGCATGCCGGCACCGCAACCCAACGAGGTCGACCTCCGGCGTTTGGTGAGCGAGACCCTCGACCTCTACCAGGGGATCAAGCCCGGCGTCGAGGTCGAAGCACGGGTGGCCACGGACGCCGGCACCGTCCACCTGGACGGTGAGCAGCTGCGCCGGGCGCTGATCAACCTGCTCGACAACGCCCTCGAGGCGACCGAGGCGCCGGGTCGGGTCACGGTCACCGCCGGACGCCGCGACGACGTCCTCACCATCGAGGTAGCGGATACTGGACGAGGCATCCCGGACTCGGACAAGCAGAAGCTCTTCCTTCCCTACTTCTCGACCAAGGGTCGCGGCACGGGTCTCGGCCTGACCATCGTCCAGCGCATCGTGAGCGACCACCACGGCCGCATTCGCGTCGCCGCCAACCGCCCCCACGGCACGGTCTTCAGCCTCGAGATCCCCGCCTGACCCGGACTCCGAAGCGGAGGCCGAGGGTGCGCCGAAGCCGCCGTCGGAGGCCGTATAATGCGCCTCATGAGCCAACCCCAGGAACGCGTCCAGAACGACCTCAAGACGGCCATGAAGGCCGGTGACAAAGAGCGCATCTCGACCCTCCGGCTGCTCCTGACCGAGCTCAAGAACGAGCGCATCCGAGCCGGCGAGGAGGTCGACGAGGAGCGCTTCGCGGCGCTCGTCAGGCGCGCGCTCAAGCAGCGTCAGGAATCCGCCGAGCAGTTCCGCCAGGGGAACCGTCCCGAGATGGCCGAGCGCGAGGAGCGCGAGGCCGAGCTGCTCACCGCCTACCTGCCGGCCCAGGTCGGCGAGGACCAGATCCGCGCCGCGGTCCGCGACTTCGTGGCCGCCGAAGGGCTCACCGGTCCCGCCGCCATCGGAGCGGTGATGAAGGCCATGATCGCCCGCTTCGGCAGCGCCGCCGACGGCCGCGAGATCAACCGTATCGCCCGCGAGGTCCTCTCCGCAGGGGGCTGATGGCGCGCGTCATCGTCGGCACCGCCGGCCACATCGACCACGGCAAGACCCGTTTGGTGGAGGCCCTGACGGGCATCGACTGCGACCGCTGGGCGCAGGAGAAGGCCCGCGGCATCACCATCGACCTCGGCTTCGCCCACCTCGAAGACGGCGATCTCCAGGTCGGATTCATCGACGTTCCCGGGCACCAGCGCTTTCTCCACAACGCCCTGGCCGGTCTCGGCGGCGTTCGCGTGCTGCTGCTCGTCGTCGCCGCCGACGAGGGGGTCAAGCCGCAGACCCGAGAGCACGTCGACATCGCCTCCTTGCTCGGGATCCCGGCGGCGCTGGTGGCTCTCACCAAGCGCGACCTGGTGAGCGACGACCTGCTCGAGCTCGCCGAGCTCGAGGTCTCCGAGCTCCTCGCCGCCGGTCCCTTGGCCGGAGCGCCGGTGGTGGCCGTCTCGAGCAAGACCGGCGCGGGGCTCGACGAGCTTCGCACCCGGCTTCTCGAGCTCGCCCGCGCGCAGGCCCTGGCCGGGGACGCCGACGGCAGTCCGACGCGCTTGCCCCTCGACCGCGCCTTCCACCTCAAGGGCGCCGGGGTGGTGGTCACCGGCACCCTCACGAGCGGCAGCGCGGCGCAAGGGGACCAGCTCGAGATCCAACCCGGCGGCGCAGCGGTCCGGGTGCGCTCGGTACAAGTCCATGGCGAGCCCCGAGAGCGCGGTCTCGCCGGTGAGCGGACCTCGCTCCAGCTCGCGGGGAGCGACTTGGACCAGCTGCACCGGGGAGTCTTCCTGACCACGCCCGGGGCCTTCGGCTCGAGCCGGCAGCTGCTGTGCCGCTGCCGGCTGCTGCCCGACGCCCCCAAGCCGGTGCGCGGCTTCGTCCCGGTGCGGGTCCATTGCTACGCCAGCGAGATCGTCGGCAAGATGCGCCCCCTCGAGCCGGCGACCCTCGAACCCGGGGCCGAAGGGCTGGTGGAGATCCGGCTCAGCCAACCCGTGACCGCGATTCGCGGGGACGCCGTGATCCTGCGACGCCCCTCGCCGGCGGCGACCCTCGGCGGCGGACGCATTCTCGACCCGGCCTGGCGCCGGCGGCGTGGACGCGCCTTGACCGCGGCTCTCGAGGCGCTGTCCGGGAACCTCGACTCAGCCCTGCGGCAATGGGTCCTCGAGGCCGGCGAAGCAGGCGTGTCCGCGGAGGAGCTGGCTCGTCGCCTCGGTCGCCCAGCCACCGAGGTCCGTGGTCTGCTCGAGACCCTCGCAGCCGCCGGGCACCTGCTGGCCGTCCCCGGCGCTTCGCCACCGCGCTGGCTGTCCCCGGCGGTGCTCCGTCGTCTGCGCGACCGCGCGGCGGAGATCCTCAAGAATTATTTCCGCGACCAGCGCCTGGCCCGCGGTCTGCCCAAGGCGGAGCTCATCCAACGCTTGCTGTCACCCCGCGGCAGGTCTTTGGCCGCGACCTATGTGGGATGGCTCGAAGCGGCAGGAATCCTCGGGGTGGACGGCGATCTGGTCACCCTCCCTGGACGCCAGGCGCAGCTCACCTCCGAGGAGTCGCGGCTGGCCCGCGAGGTCGTCGCCGCCTTCGAAGCCGCGGGGCTCACACCGCCGAGCCCGGCCGAGGTCGCACGCACGCTCGGCGCCAAGCCCCAGATCCTCGACGGCGTGGTCCGCTACCTCGTCGAACAGGGCAAGCTGCTCAAGCTGCCCAGCGGCCTGGTGCTCGCGACGGCCTCGGTCGAGAGGGTCGTCGGGGAGATGCGCCGAGGCGGCTGGCAGCGCTTCGAGGTGGGCCGCTTCAAGGACCACTTCGGCCTCAGCCGAAAGTGGGCCATCCCCCTGCTCGAGCATCTCGACTCGACCGGCGTCACCCGGCGCGTCGGAGACGAGCGCCTGCTCGTCGGCGCCGGCTGACCTGCGGATCCCGCCGCCGGCCTCCGGCCTTCTCCTACGAAGATTTGGATCCCGCTTCGGGATTTTGGATCGATCCGAAGACTTCGATGCTTCCGCACGCCATGAAATTCAATAAACCACTCTCTAACAAGCAGTTACGATGCGTCCGACGAAGAGCGGAAAGCTCGATGCCCGTGGCATACATATTGCTCGATAGGGTGGCGTGATCAACGCTCGATGCCCGCTGTGGAGGACTGCCATGCTCTCCGTTCCGTTTCCCATCACCGATCGTCGCTTTCCGGCGGTGCGGTGGGGTCGCGAAACGGGGGGCCAGGCGAGTTTCGCCACGCCTCGACCGCACGGGCCATCCGGGGGAGCCGTCAGCCAGCGGCCAGTCCCCGTCGTGGTCGCAGGCCGGGCCGACAAGCACCTCGAAGGGGCGTCCCGCCGAGCCGGTGAGCTCCGGATTCGGCTTGCTTCCAAAGGGTGTTTCGAGAGAGAATGGCGGATCACTCTTCAGCCTCGGCTGTCGGAAGTACCCCGGCCTCGCCGGGAAAAATCAACCTCTCCCATCAACCCTAAACGGAGAAAGAAGGAGGAGCGATGAAACTGAGCCGCTTTTTGACGATTGCGCTCACGCTCGCCTTGGTCCTCGGTGGCGCCGGTCAGGTGCTCGCCCAGGGCCAGCAGACCGGTACCCTCACCGGTACCGTCAAGGACAGTAACGGCGAAGCGCTTCCGGGCGTGACCGTCACCGTTACGTCCCCGTCCCTGCTCGGCGAGCGGACCGCGTTCACCGGCGCCAACGGCGACTTCATCATCCGGGGCCTCAACCCCGGAACCTACAAGGTCGTCTTTGAGCTGTCCGGCATGACCACGGTCGAGCGCACGGCGACCATCGAGCTGGGCCGCACCGCCCGCTCGGACGCCGACATGCAGGTGGCCAGCGTCGAGGAGACCATCGTGGTTCGCGGTGAGGCTCCCAACGCCCTGGAGACCACCACGGTCGGCGCCAACTACGACGCCGAGACCATCGACTCGCTGGCGACTTCCCGGACCCTGTTCGGTATCGCCCAGCTGGCCCCCGGCCTCAGCACCAACACCCCCAACGGCGGTCAGGTCACGATCTCGGGCGCGTTCGCGTACGACAACGTCTTCCTGATCGACGGTGTGGACACCAATGACAACCTCTTCGGTACCTCGAACAACCTGTTCATCGAGGACGCCATCGAAGAGACTCAGGTGCTGACCTCCGGTATCTCGGCCGAGTACGGTCGTTTCAGCGGTGGCGTCATCAACGCCATCACCAAGAGCGGTGGTAACGAGTTCTCCGGAACCTTCCGTGTGGACTACACCAACCCCAGCTGGCGGAATGAGACCCCCCTCGAGAAGAGCCGGGGCATCAACCGCGAGAGCGACCGGCAGGACGTCCTGCAGGCCACCCTCGGCGGCTTCGTGGTCAAGGACCGCCTGTGGTTCTTCCTCGCCGGCCGTGACCAGAGCCTGGCCTCCCAGCACGTTTTCGCCAACACCAACATCCCGGTCACCCGCTCCACCGACAACCAGCGGTACGAGGTCAAGCTGACCGGCAACATCAACTCGAGCCACACCCTGCAGGGTGCCTACACCGAGAACGCGACCGACCAGACCCGTCCGTCGTTCAACTTCACGATCGACCCCCGGGCGTCCAAGACCCGGTCGTTGCCCAACGACCTGTTCGTGGTGCGCTACAACGGCGTTCTGACCTCGAACCTCTTCGCTGAGGTGCAGTACTCGGAGAAGGCCTTCCAGTTCAAGGATTCCGGTGGTACCAGCCGGGACATCGTGGACTCGCCGTTCCTGTCCTTCAGCAACGGCCTGCAGCACTACAACCAGCCCTACTTCGACGCCACCGACCCGGAAGATCGCAACAACGAGCAGCTGGCCGGCAGCGTCTCCTACTTCCTGTCGACCGCTGGCGCGGGTAGCCACGACATCAAGGTCGGCTTCGAGGACTTCACCAGCTACCGCACCGGCGGTAACTCGCAGTCCTCCACCGACTACGTCTTCGAGGCCGAGTACCTCCAGGACGCGGCCGGCAACGCCATCCTCGACTCGCAGGGTCGTCTGCAGCCCGTCTTCGACGGCAGCGTCATCCTCGAGAACTGGATCGCCGTCCGCGGCGCTCGCATCGACATCAACACCCAGTCGCTGTACGTCAACGACAAGTGGAACCTCAACGACCACTGGTCGTTCAACATCGGCTTCCGTTACGAGCAGGTCGACGGTACCGCCACCGGCGGTGTCCAGCCGGTCGACGCCGACGCGTTCGTGCCCCGCCTGGCGGCGTCCTACGACGTCAAGGGTGACGGCAAGTACAAGTTCGACGTGACCTACGCTCAGTACGCCGGTAAGTACAGCGAGGCCCAGTTCGCGAACAACACCAACGTCGGTACCCCGGACTACGTGGGCTTCTTCTACGACGGTCCCTCGGGTGTCGGCCTGGACTTCGCCCCGGGCTTCGACCTCAACAACTACATCCCCTACAACGCGGTCTTCCCGCTGCAGAACGTGTTCTATGACAAGAACATCAGTTCGCCCATCGTCAGCGAGATCACCGCGTCCTACGGCATGGAGATCGGTCGTGGCGGCTACCTCAAGCTGACCTACACCGACCGCAGCACCGAGAACTTCGTCGAGGACTTCATCGACGATCCGGCGAACCCGGTCACCGTGGTCACCCCCATCGGTAACCAGATCGCCGACCGCACGACCTATCGCAACACCGACGTGCCGAGCCGCGAGTACCAGGGCCTGCAGCTCCAGGGCCGCTATCGCCTGACCAACAACTGGTCGGTCGAGGGCCACTGGACGCACCAGCTGAAGAACGACGGCAACTTCGAGGGTGAGGGAACCAACACCCCGGGTACCGGTTCGACCTTCGGCAACTACCCGCCGGTCTTCACCGAGGCGCGTAACTTCCCCACGGGTCGTCTCAACGACTTCCAGGCTGACCGTGTCCGCCTGTGGACCACCTACAACTGGGGCCTCGGCCGCGCTGGTAACCTGGGTCTCAGCCTCTTGCTGAACTACGACTCCGGTGCGACCTTCAGCTACAGCAACAGCCGTACTCCTGTGACCGCCATCCAGCGGGCGCAGAACCCCGGCTACTTCGGCCTGCCCCGTACGCAGACGCTGTTCTTCGGTGAGCGTGGCGCTGGCACCTTCGACAGCTCCACCACGGTGGACTTCGCTGCCACCTACTCGGTGCCGATCTGGCGTTCGCTCGAGGCGTGGGTCAAGTTCGAGATGTTCAACATCTTCGACGACGACACCGCCATCGGTGGTCCGACCGAAGTCACCCCGAACTTCGACGGCCCGCTGGACAGCCAGGGTCTGCCGACCACCTACACGCTGCCCGCGAGCTTCGGCCAGCCGACGACCAACGAGAACTACGTCACCCCGCGTGAGTACCGGTTCTCGGTGGGCATCCGCTTCTAAGACCGATCTCACGATCGCATGAGAAGAGANNNNTTTTTGTGCCTGGCGATCCCGTGTGCCCTCCGCCTCCAACCGTCTCGGGATGGCTCTGAACCTCCATCGCCTAGAGCGCGATTGGGATCAACGTGAAGGAGCCCCGACTCGGACTCAGGGTCAACTGAAGCGTGGAAGAACTTGAACGAGTCTATTTTATAAGATATGATGCTTTAAATAACTCATGGAGGTTCGCCATGCTAGGTAGAAGGACCCTTATGTTCGTGTTGTTCGCGCTGGCCGTGGTCGCATCGGGAGCTGTCGCCAATGCAGACACCCCTCAAGCGCCTTCGAGCAACCAGACCTCGCTGGCCCAATGCAACGCAGGCGCTACTACCTCACCCACGAGCTTGGATGCCGGAGCAGCCGGTCCGCACATCAAGATTGGAGAATGGAGCACTCCCGACGCAACAAACCTGGATGGTGCGAACTGCTCTCTCTTCCCTTCGTGTCCCTGCCTCTGTATCCAGGCCTGTTACGACGAGGGACAGGCTTGTAGCGCAGCCTGCGGACCACAGAACCCAAGCTGCAGCTACGAATGCAGACAGGAAAACGCAGCGTGCGTCGATCAGTGCTGTGGCTATACGCCCTGAGAGACTCGATGTCCCGCTCGCGAATCAGGATCCAGGGCTGACGAGCAAGCTCAAGGCCACCTCGATACCTGCGCCCCCTCACGCAGCCGATAGACAGCGTCCATGGCTGGCCCCGGGAGCTCCTGGACCGTACCGCTCCCGGGCCAGCGGACGATGATGCCGTCGACCGCTCGCGCATCCGTACCGAGCCCCAGCTCGAGCTGCTGGCTGTTGCCGCCGAAGGAGCTGCCGAAACCTACGGTGGCGAAGACCGAGCGTAGCGAGCCGTCGGTGCGCCGAACGCGCACCTCGACCCGGGCACCGAAAGCGTCGCGGTTTGCCTTCACGCCTTCGAGCCGGAGCGTCAGCCAATGAGGCCTGGGAGATCCGGGCGCCGGACCGGGATTCTCGAACAGCGCGTTGCCAAAGGCGTCGCCGGGATAGAACCCCCCGAGCTGCTCGAAGATGTCCTGATCACCGTCGCCGTCGACGTCGCCAAAGGCCACGGCGTGCCCCTTCTGCAGGTGTCCGAGGCCCAGGTCGGCGGTGACGTCGACCCACCGGCGTCCGCCGTCGTTGCGTAGCGCCATGTTGGGGAACTGGCTCTCGAACTCCGGGTCCCCGGTGCCGATGTAGAGGTCCGGGTAGCCGTCGTTGTCAAAGTCTCCAAAGCTCGACCCCATCGGCAGCATCGGCTCGTCGAGCCCCATGGCGCGCGAGACCTCCGTGAAGCGGCCGCCGTCGTTCCGGTAGACCAGCGGCTGGCCGTCCTCCACCGGCACGCCGAAAAGCCACGCCGCCACCTTCACCCCGGGACCGTTGTAGTCGGCGACCAAGAGGTCCTCGTCGCCGTCCTGGTCGAAGTCGAAGAACCAGGTGGCGAAGCTATTGCCTTTCGGCTCGGTCACACCGGCCTGCTCCGCCACGTCGGTGAAAGTACCGTCCCCTTCGTTGCGGTACAGCCGGTTGGGACCGAAGTTCGATACGTAGAGGTCCGGGTCGCCGTCGCCGTCGTAGTCGCCCCAGGCGACGCCCTTGGCGAAGCGTAGGTTCGCGACCCCCGCTGACTCGGTGACATCGGTGAAGCGCTCCCCGTCGTTGCGGTAGAGACGCGAGGGATAGAGGTCCGGCGCCAGCGCTTCGTGCCCGACGTAGAGATCGAGATCACCATCACCGTCGTAGTCGGCGAAGGCCGCCGTCTGTGTCGGGGCCGGCGAGGCGGCCAGACCGACGGCTTCGGTCACGTCGACGAAGCGCCCTTCTTCCGCCAGCCGGTTGCGCAGCAGCGATGGGCGGATCCGCCCGTCCTCGAACAGCCAGGCACCCCGCAACACGAGCAAGTCGCGCTGGCCGTCCCCGTCGTAGTCCGCGTGGACCAGGTTGAGCCCCCCTAGCTGCTCGTCGAGGCCCCAGGCCGCGGTCACGTCCTCGAAGCCACCGTGGCCGTCGTTACGGAACGCCTTGAGGTGATCGCAGGGATCCGAGGTCGACGACACCAGGTCGAGCAGGCCGTCGCCGTCGAAGTCTTCCATCGCTGCACCACCGGCGAGGTCGAGACTGGCGACCCCGAGCTCCACACCGCGGTCGATCCAGCGACGGG
>JAGQSE010000266.1:1032-8362 GCA_020439725.1 Acidobacteriota bacterium | reverse complement strand
GCCGGCTCTGGAGTGGAGCGTGGGGCGCTTCGAGCAAGGCCTGCCATTGCTCCGGATCGAGGCGGCGCGAGAACAGGTTGGGATCGTAGGAGGGCGAGGAGGCGAAGGCCAGCACCGCGCCGTCCCGCGGATCGAGGGCGACCACCGCTCCGACCCGATCGCGGAGCTGCTCCATGGCTTCCTGCTGCAGCTCGAGATCGAGGGTGAGATGCAGGTTCCGGCCGATGCTCGCCGCCTCGCGACCGAACTCTTCGACCAGCTTGCCGCGGCTGTCGACCACCACCACGCGCTCGCCGTCCTTGCCGCGCAGCTCGGCGTCGTAGGCTCGTTCGATGCCGCGCCGGCCGATCAGGTCGCCGGCGTCGTAGGTGGAGCCCGGGGTCGCCAGCTCGTCCTCGGTGACCTCTCCCAGATAGCCGAGGATGTGCGCGGTCTGCGGGCCGTAGCGGTAGAGCCGCAGGTGCCGCACCTGGATCTGGAACTCGGGATGCTCGAAGCCGGCGGCCTCGATCTGCGCCACCTGGGCGAGGGACAGGTTGTCGGCGATGGGGATCGGTGCGAAGCGGTTGGCACCGCGGGCGCGCGCCAGGTTGGCGGCGAGCTCGTCGCGCGAGCGCTCGAGGATGCCGGCGGCGAAGGCGAGGCTCGCGTCCATGTCCGTGGTCAAGGTGCGGTCGACCATCAGGCCGTAGCTCGGCACGTTCTCGACCAGCAGGCGTCCGGCGCGGTCGTAGATCAGGCCGCGTAGCGCCTCGACCGGTTGCCGCCGGAGGCGGTTGTTCTCGGACAGGTTGCGGTATTGATCGCCGTGGACGATCTGCACCATCCAGAAGCCCGAAAGGACGATCAACAGGCAGAGGGCCAGGGCGCCGGTCAGGATGCGCAGACGGCCGACCAGGATCTCGCGGTTTTCGCCGACTCTCGTTCGAGGTGTCATGTCAACTCAGCTTGATGGGCGTTTTGCGGGTTCGCCGACTGGTTTCGAGGCGCTGGCGGGCGCTTTCCCCGGCCAGGTAGAAGATCCATCCTAGTACCGCGCTGGTGACCACGCGCACCGCCACCCATTCGAGGGCGGGCAGCTCGGGGTTGGGGATGAGCAGGGCCGTGAGCAGCACGAGGGTCGCCTGCTGCAGCACCGCCGCGGCGACCAGGACCGCCAGCAGACCCGGCGAGCGCCGTGTCGCCAGGCGTTGGGCGATGCGTGCCGTGACATAGCCGGCGAGGGTGTCGGCGAAGCCGTGGAGACCGAAGGCCTGACCGCTGAAGGTGTCGGCCATGAGCCCGCAGACCAGACCGCCGAGCATGCCACGGAAGCTCGAACCGTCGAGGGCGCCGAGCACCGTGAGCACCAGGAAGAGGTCGAAGATGCGCGAGAACTCGGGAATTAGCCGCATCCCGGCCAGGTGGACCAGGAGCACCACCACGAGCGCGACGAGGAAGCGACGAAAGCTCATGGCCCGGCCTCCGGCGGTGGTGCCGGGACGGTCGGGGGAGACGCGGGCCCGGGAACGGTGGACAGGATGTCCTCGGGTACCCCGGGGCGCTCGAGGATGTAGGCGTGGTCGAGGGTGCCGAAGTCCACCGCCGGGGCCAGGTGGATGCGGTGGAAGAGGTCCGAGCCGGTCTCGACGGAAGCCACGGTGCCGATGGGGATCCCGCGGGGAAAGATGCCGTCGATCCCCGAGGTGACCACCCGGTCGCCGGCGCGGACGTCGGATTGCCGTGGCAGGTAGGTGAGCTCGAGCTCACCGGTGCCGGTGCCACGGACCAGCCCCTGGCGCCGGGTGCGCTGGATGAGCGCGCCCACCGAGGCGGCGCGGTCGGTGATCAGCTGGACCTTGGCGTAGGGGTCGGCGACCAGCACTACCCGCCCGACCAGACCGCGCGAGGTGAGCACCGCTTGATTGACCTCCAGATGGGCTTTCGGGGCAAAGAGCACGAGGGTGCGGATCCACGACGCATGGTCGGCGTAGACGACGTCGGCGACACGGTACTCGCCGCCGGTGGGCGGGGTGTAACCCACCGCCTCGGCCAGCTGCTGGACCTGGCTCTCGAGCTCGCGCAGCCGCTGAACCTGGCGGTGGAGCTGGAGGTTCTCCTCCCGCAGCTGCTCGTTCTCGACCTGGAGGGCGCTGCGCAGCCGCAGGTTCTCGCCGATCTGCTCGACACCGCCGACGCTGCCGGTCACCACCCGGGCGACCGGCGCCAGGACGCGCAGAGCGCCGGCTTCGAGGTAGCTGGTGCCCGCACCGGATGCTTGCCACGCCACCATGAGCATCTGGGCCAGGAGGAGGCCGACCAACAGCCAGCCGGTGCGGCGTTCGTTCACAGCTACTGGATCGAGACCTTGCGCAGCAGATCGATGTCCTGGAGCATCTTGCCGGTGCCGAGCACCACCGAGGCCAGCGGGTCTTCCGCCTGGACCACCGGCAGCCCGGTGGCCTCCCGCAGACGGTCGTCGAGTCCCTTGAGCAGGGCGCCGCCACCGGACAGGACGATGCCCTTGTCCATGATGTCGGCGGAAAGCTCCGGCGGCGTCCGTTCGAGGGCCTGCCGCACCGCCTCGACGATGGTCGACACCGGCTCCGACAGCGCCTCGCGGATCTCGTTGTCGGTGATGGTCAGCGTCTTGGGCACGCCCTCGACCAGGTCGCGGCCCTTGATCTCCATCCGCAGCTCTTCCTTGAGCGGGTAGGCGGAGCCGAGCTCCCACTTGATCTGCTCCGCCGTGCGCTCGCCGATCAAGAGGTTGTACTTGCGCTTCAGGTGCTGGATGATCGCCTGATCCATCTCGTTGCCGGCGACGCGCACCGAGCGGCTGTAGACGGTGCCGGCGAGGGAGATCACCGCCACGTCGGTGGTGCCGCCGCCGATGTCGACGATCATGTTGCCCGACGGCTCGGTGATGGGCAGGCCGGCGCCGATGGCCGCCATCATCGCCTGCTCGACCAGGAAGACCTCCGAGGCGCCGGCGCGCTGGGCCGAGTCCTTGACCGCGCGCTTCTCGACCTGGGTGATCTCCGACGGCACGCCGATGACGATGCGCGGCCGCACCGGCATGCGCTTGCCGTGGGCCTTGCGGATGAAGTACTCGAGCATCCGCTCGGTGACCTCGAAGTCGGCGATGACACCGTCCTTCATGGGCCGGATCGACTCGATGTTGCCGGGGGTCCGGCCGAGCATCTCCTTGGCCTCGCTCCCCACCGCCTCGATCTTGTTGGTCAGCTTGTTGATCACCACCACGGAGGGCTCGCGCACGACGATGCCGTGCTGCTGCGTGAACACCAGGGTGTTCGCCGTCCCGAGGTCGATGGCCAGATCTTTGGAGAAGAAGCGGAGGAAGGCTCCCAGCGGCATGGACGTTCCGTCTTTCTCAGCATGCGGTTCGGGCGCGGGCAGAGCCGCTCCCACCGCGGTTCAGAAGTTTTCCACGTAGAGCCGGAGAGGGCGGACGGTCTCGTTGCCGTAGGCGTCCTTGGACCGGACCTCGACGAAGCTCCAACCGTTTTCGTGGACCTGCACGGTCTTTTTGAAGGTGCCGTTGGCGGCCACCTGTACGGGCTCTCCGCGCACCGTCACCGTCGCTCCGGGCTCGGTGGCCCCGGAAACGATGAAGATGCTACCGTACGCTTGCACGTCGTTGAGCGCAAGCTGCGGCGGTTGGCGATCTTGCTCGCCGCCGTCCGCCGCCAAGCCCTCCGAGGCGACCCGGAATTTACGCGTCGGGCTCCAGGGTCCCCGCCGGCCGTCCTTGTCGATGGCCGCCACCCGCCATACGAAGCTGCCACTGCCCCGCACCGCGAGGGTCGCCTTCTGGCCCCGGCGATCGGCGGTGTCGACGACGTTGTCGACGAAGAGGGGGCTCCGAGACACCTGGAGCGCGTAGCGCGAGGCGCCGTAGACCGGCTGCCAGGTGAGCTCGATGCGCGAGTCGGGGACGAAGGCCCGCTCCATGTTGTCGCGCGGGCTGAGCACCGTCGGCGCCTTGGGGATCGAGCGCGGCTCCGACAGCTTGCCGCTGCTCTGAACCACCTCCTGGAGCGCCTGGACCTCGCGGTTCGTGCCGTCCTGGGCGGCGACGCTCAGGGTGCCGCGGTAGGCCGCGAAGCGCCCGACCTCCGTGTCCTTGTCGTAGGAGACCGTGGCCGAGGACTCCTCCTGCACCTCGGTCCGCGCGCCCGGCGTCTCGACCCGGCTCGGCCGCCGTGCGGTCGACAGGTCGAAGGAGCCGTACTCGACCCGTACGCTCTGGGTGCCTTGGCGGCCGCCGGCGGCTCGCCCCCGGGAGACGAAGAAGAGGGTGTCCGGCCGCACGTGGTAGAGCGTGCCGTCGACGAACATGATCTCGGCGGAGCCGTTGTTCGAGGTACGGACGTAATAGCCGTCCCGAAGCGTGATGCGGACCCGTGCGTCCTCCCACTCACCGGCCTCGCCACGGCGGAACTCGACCCGGCCGGCGACCGAGATGATGTGCGCCTCGCCGACGCTGCCCTGGTTGTGCAGCGCGTTGAGGATCGACGAGAGCAGCGCGACGCTCCGACGGCCGTGCTCGAGGGAGTCGGCGAAGTTGCGTTCCGAGTACTCCCGGCGCGCGGTCTCGAGAGTCTTGTGGGCGTCGTCGTACTCGTCGCGAAACGCCGACAGATCCTGCTCGGCCCGCGCTTCGTCGCTCAGGTTCCGCGCCTCCTCGAGCACCTCCGTGGCCGATCGCTCGACGGCGTATTTCTCCCAGCGATGCCAGCCGAAGATCCCCACCACGGCGGTGGCGGCGAGGAAGCAGAAGATGATCCACGCGCGCAGGGTGTCGACGGAGACGCTGTACCATCCCCGCCCGCCTTGGGGCTCTGGTGCCGGGCCATGGTCCGACATGTGCTCGCCGATCAGTGCTCGAATCCTCGATGGAGAACGCTCGAAAGCTGGGATCCCGGCGGTGGAGACCGCCGATCGAAGAAGGGAAATATAACACAGGGTAAGCCGGCCGACGGGGCCCGGAAGCCCCACCGGCCGGGCCTTTGGAGATCTCGGCGACGGTCGCCGGCGCGTCTCGCACCGACTCGCCGGCGGCCCGGTATCGGCGGCCCACGCGCTTGCCCACAGGGATGGGTCTTGGTACAGTCGCGGGTCTGCCCGTCAAAGGGTCAGGGAGGAACTCTGTATGCTCAAGCTTTTCCGGGAAAACTTGAGATCTCTCAGCTGGGTGCTGTGGATCGTCATCATCGTTTTCGTCCTGCTGATCTTCGCCGACGTCCGCGCCTTCGCGCCGGGCGGTGCCGCCGGCGGCCCCAACGCCCGTGCGGCCTGGGCGGACGACGGCATCGAGGTCACCTACGCCGAGTACAAGCGCTTCTACGAGGGCATGGCGAGCCGCTATCGGCAGTACCTGGGCGACCGGTTCACGCCGGAGATGGACAACCAGATCAAGATCCAGGCGCTCAATTCCTCCCTCGATCGCAAGATCCTCGTCCGCGAGGCCCGCAAGATGGGCCTGCGGGTTTCCGACGACGAGCTGCGCAAGGCGATCCTCGAGCTGCCCGTGTTCAAGGACGAGGCCGGCCGTTTCGTCGGTGACGAGCGCTATGAGCGGGCGGTGCGCTACATGGGCTACCCGAACTCCTCGGAGTTCGAAGCCGCCCTGCGCGACGACCTGCTGACCGACAAGCTCGACGAGGCGTTGCGCAGCTCGGTCTACGTCAGCGACCAGGAGGTCGAGGACGCCTACCGCGGGCGCACCGAGAAGGCCAAGATTCGCTACGTCCGGGTGCGCAACGCCCAGTTCAACGACCAGGTCTCGGTCACCCCCGAGGACGTCCAGGCGTACTACGACGCGCACACCGCCGACTACCTGCTGCCGGAGCAGCGGACCGCCGCCTACCTGCTGGTGGACAACGCCAAGCTGCGCGAGCAGGTCGAGATCCCCGAGGAGGACGTCCAGGCGTACTACGACGCCAACCAGGACGAGTACCAGACCGAGGAGCAGGTTCGGGCGCGGCACATCCTGCTGCGCACCGACCAGCGCTCCGCCGAAGAGGCGGAGGCGGAGCTCAACGCCGCCAAGAAGCGCATCGAAGGCGGTGAGGATTTCGCCAAGGTCGCCCAGGAGATCTCCGAGGACCCGGGCTCGCGCGACGCCGGTGGCGACCTGCGCTACTTCGGTCGCGGCCGCATGGTCCCCGAGTTCGAGAAGCAGGCCTTCGAGGCGCCCGTCGGGCAGCTCGTTGGCCCCTTCCAGAGCGCCATCGGCTTCCACCTGCTCGAGGTCACCGACCACCGTCAGGGCGGCCTCCGGCCCTTCGACGAGGTCAAGACCCAGATCCGCTACCGGCTGCTGTCCGAGCGGCTCGACTCGATCGGGGAAGAGAAGGCCGGCGAGCTTCTCGCCAAGCTCAAGGACGTTGAGGGGAGCACCGAGGACGCGCTCAAGAAGCTCGCCGAGGAGACCGACTTCGCGAGCTTCGAGGTCACCCAGCCCTTCGACCGCCAGGGCGTGATCTCGGGCATCGGCCGTTCGGTCGAGTTCGCCACCAAGACGTTCGAGCTCAGCGAGGGTCAGCTTTCGGATCCGGTCAAGGTGCCGCGCGGCTGGGCGATCCTCACCCTCGACAAGGTCCTCGAGCCGCGCCAGCAGGAGCTCTCCGAGGTCGAGGCCCGGGTGACGCAGGCGGTGCGCCAGGAGAAGCTGCAGCAGGTCGCCGAGCAGCAGCTCAACGCCGCCCGCGACAAGATCGCGAGCGGAGGGGAGACCCTCGACCAGCTGGCCAAGAGCCTCGGCTCCGAGGTCCAGGAGAGCGACTCCTTCACTCAGGGCGGAGCACTTCCCGACCTGAGCTCGGCCTCGGGCACCGTGGTGGCGAAGGCCCTGACCCTCGACGAGGGCGCCGTCGGCGGTCCCATCGAGATGCCCCAGGGCTATGTCCTCTTCCAGGTGACCGAGCGCGAGAAGATGGATCCGGCCGGACTGGCGAATCAGACGGACGCGCTGCGCACCGAGCTCGAGACCCAGAAATACCAGCGCTTGCGCACCGCCATCCTCGAGCAGCGGCGCCTCGACCTCAAGGCGGTCTACGCGCCGGCCCTCGCCGAGCAGCTGGGCATCGGCGACACCGCCGGCCTGGGCTGATCCCTGCCTCCGACCCGACCCCGCTCCGCGGCCCGGCGGCCCGGAGCGGGGCATCCGACCTCCTAGACCCCGCCGCACCCCGCGATAGACTCGACGGCCGATGATCGGCTATCTCAAGGGTCGCCCCATCCGCCGCACGCCCGAGAGCGTCCTGCTCGACGTCGGGGGCGTCGGCTACCTGGTCCACATCCCGCTCCCGACCTTCTACGAGCT
>JAGQSE010000266.1:0-945 GCA_020439725.1 Acidobacteriota bacterium | reverse complement strand
TTCGAGCGACTGATCTCGATCAGCGGCGTCGGGCCACGGCTGGCCAGGAACATCCTGTCGGGCTCCTCGGCGGCGGAGCTGGTGGCGGCCCTCGTCGCCGGCGACGTGGCGCGGTTGCAGAAGACTCCTGGGGTCGGCAAGAAGACCGCCGAGCGCATCGTCCTCGAGCTCAAGGACAAGGTCGCCGACCTGGCGCCGGGTCTGCCCGCGGTGGCGGCGCCGCCCAACGTCGATGCGGACCTGGTTTCGGCGCTGACCAACCTCGGCTACCGACCCAAGGACGCCGAGCGCGCCGTCGAGGAGGCTCGCGAGGCCCTCCCCGAAGCCGCCTTCCACGAGTTGCTGCGCGCCAGCCTGAAGCGTCTGGCTCGGGTCTGATCCGCACCTCCACGACCGTGTCCGACCGGCGGGGCGCCGGGCGTCACCAAGGGGTACAATGTCGCGAATGGAGCGTACGTCGAGGATCGTCGCCGCCGGCGCGGAGCCCGAGGAGCTGCACGTCGAGCAGAGCCTCCGCCCCCACGTCCTCGACGAGTACGTCGGCCAGACGCGGGTGGTCGAGAACCTGCGGCTGGCGATCCGTGCGGCGCGGCAGCGGCGCGAGGCCCTCGATCACGTCCTGCTCTTCGGCCCGCCGGGTCTCGGCAAGACCACCCTCGCCAACATCATCGCCCACGAGATGGGGGTGCCCCTCCGCGCCACCGCCGGCCCGGTGCTCGAGCGCGCCGGCGACCTGGCGGCGATCCTCACCAACCTCGATCGCGGCGAGGTGCTGTTCATCGACGAGATCCACCGCATGGGTCCCGCCGTCGAGGAGATCCTCTACCCGGCCCTCGAGGACTACCGTCTCGACCTGATCATCGGCCAGGGACCGGCGGCGCAAACCGTCGAGGTGCCCCTCGAACGCTTCACCCTGGTCGGCGCCACCACCCGCGCCGGCATGCT
>JAGQSE010000265.1 GCA_020439725.1 Acidobacteriota bacterium | reverse complement strand
TCACGCCCTTGGGCTTGCCCGTCGACCCCGAGGTGTAGAGCACGAAGAGCGGGTCCTCGGCGTCCATCCACTCGGTGGGACAGGTCGCCCGCTGGCTGCCCATCCCCTCGTCGAGCCAAAAGTCGCGGCCCTCGGTCATGGCGACGGCGGTGTCGGTGCGCCGCGCCACCAGCACCGTGTCGACGAGGTCGAGACCGCGCACCGCATCGTCCACGGTCTTCTTGAGCGGGATGGTCTTGCCACCGCGCAGCCCCTCGTTGGCGGTCACCACGACGCGGCAGTCGGCGTCCATGATGCGATCACGCAGCGACTCCGCCGAGAAGCCCGCGAAGACGATCGAATGCACCGCGCCGATGCGCGCGCAGGCGAGCATGGTGTAGGCCAGCTCGGGGATCATCGGCAGGTAGATGCACACCCGGTCGCCGCGCCGCACGCCGTGGGCCTTCAAGACGTTGGCGACCCGTGATACCCGCCGCTGGAGCTGGCGGTAGTTGATGTGCTCGTACTCGCCGGGCTCGTCCTTGGCCCAGATGATCGCGGTCTTGTCCGCCTGGGTGGCCAGGTGGCGGTCGACGCAGTTGTAGCAGGCGTTGAGCTTGCCGCCTTCGTACCAGGCGAAGTCCACCGACTCGTAGTCCCAGTAGCCGGTCGTGTCGGGCTCATGAAACCAGCTGACGCGCTTGCCCTGCTCGGCCCAGAAGCCCTCGGGGTCGTCGATCGACTGCCGGTACAGGCGGCGGTACTCGTCGAGGGAGGAAACCTTGGCGTGCTGGGAGATGTCTTTCTTGACCGGGATCATCGGGCTCTCCGTGTTCGAGTTGACGGTTCGTCGGGCTGTTGGCGTTCGATTGTAGTTCAGGGCTCGCGGAGCGACCTTCGGGGCGGACGACGACCCCGCCGGGTGCAGGCCGCGACGGGGTCGTCCACGGGGACCGGGGCGTCCCGCCCCGATCCCCAGCGCCGCGCTCAGTGCGCCTGAGCGGTGCCGGCGCCGCGCGGCACGCGCACGTTCTCGACCATCTCCTGGATCTCCTCCGGCGGCGGCGGGGTGATCCGCGACACCACCAGGGTGACCACCAGGTTGAGGACCATGCCGACGGTGCCGATGCCCTGGGCGCTGATCCCGAAGAGGAAGGCCGGCATGCCGAAGAAGCGGTTGCCGATGATGTAGGCGGCGGTGAACACGATGCCCACGACCATGCCCGCGATGGCGCCCTGGCGGTTGGTCCGCTTGTCGAAGATGCCGAGCAGGATGATCGGGAAGAAGCTCGCGGCGGCCAGACCGAAGGCGAAGGCCACCACCTCGGCGACGAAGCCCGGTGGATGGATTCCGAAGAAGCCCGCGACGCACACCGCGAAGAAGATCGTCACCCGGCCGACCAGGAGCTTCTTCTCCTCCGACGCCTTGGGGTTGATCAGCTTGGCGTAGACGTCGTGAGAGAACGAGCTCGAGATGACGAGCAACAGACCCGCCGCCGTCGACAACGCCGCGGCCAGGCCACCGGCGGCGACCAGGGCGATGACCCACGGCGCCAGACCGGCGACCTCGGGCGTCGACAGGACGATGATGTCGCGGTCGATCTTGATCTCGGAGAGCGCGGCGTCGGGCGACATCTCGAGCTTGCCGTCCCCGTTCTTGTCGGTGAGCGTCAGAAGCCCCGTCTTCTCCCAGCTCTGGACCCATTCGAGCTGCCGGGCCTGCTCGATGGGAGTGCCGTGGAGGGTGTTGATCAGGTTGTAGCGCGCGAAGGCGGCGAGGGCCGGCGCCGTGGTGTAGAGGATGGCGATGAACAGCAACGCCCAACCGGCCGAGTAGCGCGCCGCGCGGACGCTGGGCACCGTGTAAAAGCGGACGATGACGTGGGGCAGACCCGCGGTGCCCACCATCAGCGCCATGGCGATACAGAACACGTTGAGCTTCGACAGCGATTGGAAGGGCGCGGTGTACTCGGCGAAACCCAGGTCGATCTGGATCTGGTTGAGCTTCTGGGTGATGTCCGAGAAGGTGAAGGAGAGCTGCGGGATCGGGTTGCCCGTCAGCTTCGCCGAGATGGCGATCGCGGGGATCAGGAAAGCGACGATCAGCACCGCGTACTGCGCCACCTGGGTCCAGGTGATGCCTTTCATACCGCCGACGACCGCGAAGAAGGCGACGATGGCCATGCCGATGATCACGCCCCAGGTGATCGACACGCCGAGGAAGCGCGAGAAGACCACGCCGACGCCACGCATCTGGCCGGTGACATAGGTCAGCGACACGAAGACCGCGCAGATCGCCGCGACGACGCGGGCCAAGCGTGAGTAATACCGCTCACCGACGAAGTCCGGCACCGTGTACTGGCCGAACTTGCGGAGGTAGGGGGCCAGGAGCAGCGCCAGCAGCACATAGCCGCCGGTCCACCCCATCAGGTAGACGGCACCGTCGTAACCCATGAACGAGATCAGGCCCGCCATCGAAATGAACGAGGCGGCGGACATCCAGTCGGCGGCGGTGGCCATGCCGTTGAACACCGGCGGCACGCCCTGACCGGCGACGTAGAAGCCCTTCGTGTCCCGGACACGGTTCGAATAGCCGATCCACAGGTAGGCACCGAAGGTGATGATGACGAAGGCGAAGGTCCACAACTGGGTGTTGGTGAAGTCCATCGTCATTCCTCCTCGTGGACGTCGTACTCACGGTCGATCTTGTCCATGCGCCAGGCGTAGACGAAGATCAGAATGACGAAGACGAACATCGAGCCCTGCTGGGCCCACCAGAAGCCGGCGGGGAGCTTGCCGATGTTGAAGGTCATGGGAAAGAGGATGGCGAGGCCGAAGGACACCACCGCCCAGATCAAGAGCAGCGTGGTGATCAGGCTGCGGTTCTTCTTCCAATAGGCCTCTCGGGCCTGCTTCGGGTCGGACATGGGGTTCTCCTGCGATGCGGTCGGGTTTCGAGGGTAGAGCGGCTGCGTCTCAGAACTGGAACATCTGCAGGGTCAGCTGCAGCACGTCGCGGTCGTCCTGTCCGTCGACCCCGAGCTGGCCGTAGGCCAGGCGCAGGACGCGGTTGTGCTTCTTCATCCGGAAGTTGACGCCGATGTAGGTCGAGTCGGTGTCGGCGCGCGCCGGGTCGTTGAAGTCCTGGGTCGCGTACTGGATCCACGGCTGCCAGCGGCTCGAGCCGAAGAGATAGCCGACCTCGAAGAGCCAGGTGTCCTGCTCGGGCAACGTCGTGAAGGTGGTGCCACCGTCGTACTGGATCAGGTCCGCCTGGAAAGTGAAGGCCGAGCCGTCGGCCCCCACCGGCTGGTCATAGAAGACGTCGAAGCCCAAAGCCTGGTAGTCGTCCTGGACATCGAAACCGGCGCCGAAGGAGAGCATGCGCTTCCCGCCCAGGTTGTTGCCCGTGTAGAACATCCCGGTCTCGGCGTTGAAGACGTGGTACATGACGCGGCCGGAGTAGCGGAAGTCGTTCGAAACGCCGCGGTTGCCGTCGTACACGCCAAAGCGGTACTCGAACTTGTCATGAGCCAGGCTGCCGCGGGCCTGGACGCCGTAGTCGCGACCGACGTTCGACTGGGTGGGGCCCGAGTTGAGGAAGGAATAGGGACCGTAGTCCGAGGCCAGGTGGGTCGCCGCCGACTGGGTCGAGTTGCGCGACAGCGGGATCAGGATCAACCCGACGTCGAGCTTGAAGGCAGCGGAATCGGTGTAGGTGACGAAGAAGTCCTGAATATAGACGTCGTCCGAGTTCTTGTTGCCCGCGGCGTCGGACTTGCCGAGGTTCGGGCTGTCGGTCTCGAAGAAATAGGACCACTTGGGCGCCAGGCTGCCACCGAACAGGATCCGCAGGCGGCGGAAGTAGAGGTTCTCGAGGTCGTCGCCGTTCGCCTGCTCCACCGAGTCGGCGCGCATGACGGCGAGATAGCCGAACTTGATCGAGGACTTGCCGTCCTCGGAGGTGATCTGCCACTGCCCGAAGGCGGCAGGCGTCGACAGCAGGGCGCAAAGGACGAGCGAGACGTGGATCGCTCGGACCGCAATTCGACGGCGCATCCGGAAGCTCCTTTCCCGGTCGAGAAGTCTGGTGGGCCCGGCCCACGGATAAAGAGATAGCTGCCGGTCTTTCAGCACATCCTGTGCCAGAAAAACTCGTCTCGATTTGGATCGATATGATCTCAATTGATCCCTCTGGCATCAGAACCCAGATAGATATGCTCCGATTCAAGACACATCACCGCGAGGGTGGACCGCTCCGCGACGAAACGCTACAATCGTTCCAATGTCCCAAACCCTGACGCGAAACCCATCGGGGACGGTGGGTGACACGGCCGGAACGCTGACCGCGGTGGCGGCGCAGCTGGTGGCGGCCTGCCCTGCCCCGGCGCTGCTGCTCGGCGACGACGGGCAGCTACGGCTCGCCAACCCGGCGGCGGTGGACCTGCTGCGGCTCGATGCGAGGGCCGGCGGCGCGGGGGCGCCCATCCGCGAGGTCCTCGGAGTCGGCTGGCGCGAGCTGCTGGTGATCTCGCGCGCCGGTGACTCGGACCTGGTGGTCGATCTGCCGCCGACCCCCGACGGCCGGCGCCGGGGCACCCGCGTGCGGATCGAGCCGGTGGCCGCCGGCGGCGGCCCGCCGGTCGCCATCGTCGCGTTCCTCGAGACCCCCTCGCGGCGCGGCAACGGCTCGCCGCGAGGTGAAGGGACCTCGTGCTTCGACGCCATCTTCGGCCACGATCCCGCCCTGGTGGCCGCCAAGGAGGCCGCCGCTCGCTTCGCCCGAACGCTGCTGCCGGTGTTGCTGCTGGCCGAGACCGGCACCGGCAAGGAGCTCCTGGCGCGGGCTCTCCACGAGGCCAGCCCCCGGCACGACCAGCCCTTCGTCGCCATCAACTGTGGCGCGCTGTCGCCCCACCTCCTCGAGAGCGAGCTCTTCGGCTATGCCCCGG
>JAGQSE010000264.1 GCA_020439725.1 Acidobacteriota bacterium | reverse complement strand
TCTACGCCGACATGGGGCACTTCGGTCGCCGGCCGATCCGCTGGACCTGGTTCGGGCTGGTGCTGCCGGCGCTGCTGGTCAACTACTTTGGTCAGGGTGCGCTGCTGCTCGCCAATCCCGAGGCGGCGCACAACCCGTTCTATCGTCTGGCGCCGTCCTGGGGTACCCTGCCGCTGGTGGCCCTCGCCGCGGCGGCGACGGTGATCGCCTCGCAGGCGGTGATCTCGGGCTCGTTCTCGCTCTCGATGCAGGCGATTCAGCTTGGCTATCTGCCACGGCTGTCGATCCGTCACACCTCGGCGAAGGAGAAGGGCCAGATCTACATCCCGCAGGTCAACTGGCTGTTGATGGTGGCCACCATCGGGTTGGTGCTCGGGTTCAAGACGTCCTCGAACCTGGCGGCCGCCTATGGCGTCGCGGTGACCACCACGATGGTGATCACGACGGTGATCTTCTACCGCGTCGCCCGCGATCTCTGGGGCTGGCCGCAGTGGAGAATCGGCGCGCTCTGTCTGGGCTTCCTGGTCGTCGACCTGAGCTTCCTCGCCGCCAGCGTCGGCAAGATCACCAAGGGCGGCTGGTTTCCGCTGGCGGTGGCGGGGGGCATCTTCGTCATCCTCACCACCTGGCGCAAAGGCCGCAAGATCCTCGCCGCGAGGCATCGCGAGAGCGAGGTCGACATCGAGGTCTTCCTGGCCGACAAGAAGCTCGGCGAGCTACCGCGGGTGCCCGGTGTCGGCGTCTTCATGACCGGTCACTCGGGGGGTGTTCCCGCGGTGCTGCTGCACAACATCAAGCACAACAAGGTGCTCCACGAGACCGTGATCCTGCTCAACGTCTCGACCGAAGGCGTCTCTCGCGTCTCGCCCGCCGACCGGGTCGAGGTCGCGGATCTGGGCAAGGGCTTCTACCGCGTCGTGGGCCACTACGGGTTCATGGAAGAGCCCAACGTCCCCGCGTTGCTCCGCCTGGCGGCCCGGCGCGGGCTCAAGGTCGACTTGAACGACACCAGCTACTTCGTGGGTCGCGAGCGTCTTCTCCCCACACCCCGTCCCGGGATGGCCCTGTGGCGCGAGCGCCTCTTCGCCCTCTTGTCGAGAAACGCCGTCGCCGCCACCGCCTTCTTCGGCCTCCCCCCCAACCGCGTGGTCGAGATGGGTGGGCAGATCGAGCTCTAGCTAGCCGGTTCTCGCGAAGGTCTCGGCGCCCGTCCCTTCTGGCCACTACAATCAACGAATCGCTGCAAGATGGCCCCGGTCGGTGGGGGTTCTCGTTTCCCCCGGTGGGCCCCCGGGCGGCGCCCAGGAGATCTTCGGCGCCGCTCGATCCGACCATCCGTTCGACCTGGGAGGGATCCTGATGAACCCGAAGACCCGAACCGCTCGCCGACCTGGTCGTCCCGCACACTCGCCGTTCCTGGTGCTGTCGCTTCTCTTGGCCCTTGCCGCCTGCTCCCGGAACCCGGCGCCGGTGGTGGGGGCCGCCAGTGCGGGCACGCCCGCCCAGCCGCTGGCGAGCGACTACTTCCTGGTCCTCTCGGACATCCACCTCGACCCGAGCCTGGCGA
>JAGQSE010000263.1 GCA_020439725.1 Acidobacteriota bacterium | reverse complement strand
TGGGTTACAACAAGCACGGCAAGACCGAGCTCTACTGCAACCTGGTCGCCGAGGTCGAGCGCACCCGCGAGCAGTTCATCGTCGCGCCGGGCCAGCGCGGGTTGGTGATGGCGGTGTTCACCCTGCCCTCCTACGAGTGGGTGTACAAGGTGATCAAGGACAGCTTCCCATCGAGCAAGCCCCTCACCCGCCGCGAGATCATGGACCGGTACCGGCTGGTGCTGCACCACGACCGTGTCGGCCGGCTGGTCGATTACCAGGAGTTCGAGGACCTGGCCCTCCCCCGCGAACGCTTCGACGACCACCTGCTCGAGGAGCTCGTCGCCGTCGCCGGCAAGACCGTCCAGGTCGAGACGGAGCGGGTGGTGGTACGCCACGCCTACGTCGGTCGCCGCGTCTACCCGCTCGATCTCTTTCTCCGGGAGCGGTCCGAAGAGGAAGCCGAGGAAGCGGTCATCGATTGGGGGCAATGCCTGCGCGACCTGGCCGCCGCCAACATCTTCGCCGGTGACACCCTGACCAAGAACTTCGGCGTCACCCGTCACGGCCGCGTGGTGTTCTACGACTATGACGAGCTACGGCCGCTCACCGAGTGCACCTTCCGTCGCATCCCACCCGCCCGCGACGACTTCGACGAGCTGGCCGACCAACCCTGGTTCTCGATCGCCGAAAGCGACGTCTTCCCCGAGGAGCTCGAACGCTTCATGGGGCTTTCTGGACACCTGCGCGACGTCTTCATCGAGCACCATGGCGAGCTCTTCGACGCAGCCTGGTGGCAAGACCTCCAGACACGCCTGCAGCAGGGTGAGCTGGTGGACTTCTTCCCCTACAACCGCTCCGACGGCCGGCGCTCGCACTGAGACCCTGGCGAGAAGGGCCGCCATGACCAGACCTCGAGAGATCTCGATCCGCCGGGTCAGCGCCGAGGAAACGCGACCGCTGCGCAAGGCCGTGCTCCGACCGCACCAGCCGCTGGCGGCGCGGATCTACCCCGGCGACACCGAGGCGCGCTCGGCACACTTCGGCGCCGAGCGCGGGGGCGAGATCGTCGGCGTCGCCTCGATCTACCCGGAACCCCGGCCGGAGCGCGCCGACGAGCCGGGCTGGCGAATCCGCGGCATGGCGGTGGCCCCCGCGCTCCGCGGATTCGGCGTCGGCCGCCGGTTGCTCGAAGCCTGTCTGACCTTCGCCGCGGACAACGGCGGCGGCGAGGTTTGGTGCAACGCCCGCACCACCGCCGCCGGCTTCTATCGACGCCAGGGCTTCACCGAGGTGAGCGCGGAGTTCGACGTGCCCGACCTGGGGCCTCACTTCGTGATGGTGCGAGCGGAACCGGAGAGCTGACGGGGCCGCCGGGGCGAGCCGGGACGGGGCCGCCACGGGAGAAACAGCGCTGCCTCTACAGGAAGGCTGATCGCTGGAAGCCCGGGAGGCGTCTTCGTTTCACACCGTCCTGCCGGTAGAGTCCGCGCATGAATACAGGTCGTCGTTTAATTCGAACCGGGGCTGGCCTCGGACAGGTACTCTTCGCCCTCGCGATCCTGGCCGGGTGCTCGCCGACGCGGCCTCCGGAGGTTCCCGCAGCATCGAGCGAGACGCCGGATCCACCACGACTGGTCCTGGTGTCGTGGGACGGCGCCGCCGATTGGGTGGTCGATCGGCTTCTCGACGAGGGTGCGCTTCCCAACCTGGCTGCCATGGCGGAGCACGGGGCGCGGGCCGAATTTTCGGTCACCGGCTTCCCGTCGAAGACCGCGCTCGGCCACGCCACCGTGTGGACCGGGTGTTGGAGCGATCGTCACGGTGTGTTGTCGAACGACGTCCCGGTGCCGCCGCCGGGGGAGCACACGCTGCTCGAGACGCGGTCGGGGTACAGCTCCGAGGCACTCGCGGCCGAGCCGATCTACGTCACCGCCGCCAAGGCCGGTCGGCGGGTGGTGGTGTTGTCGGCGACCCAGTCCTACCCCGCCGGGCCTCATGTCGAGGCGCTTCGCGAGGCCTTGGGCGCCGAGGCCGAGGGCGACCGGCTAGCCGAGCACTACCTGTCGATCAGCGGCTTCGAGAACCGCCTGGCCCGCGGCGAGCTCTTGGGCACCGAGACGCTTTCCGCCCCGGAGGAAGGCTGGGCCCTGTCCGAGACCACGCTGCAGGGTGCTCGGGAGCTGACCACCAAGGTCGGCGACACCGACCTCTTCGTGCTGCTCTATGACGATCCCGGGGTATCCACCGAGGGGCTCGACACCGCGCTGATCCGGAGCGGCTCCCGCGACCCGGCCCAGGCCACCGGCGAGACGCGACTCCATCCCCGACCGGCACCCGAGACCGCACCCCTCGATCCCGAGAGATGGTGGAGCGGGCCGCTACCGGTGACCTCCGGCGAGCGGCGCGCCAACGTGTTCTTTCGTCTCTTCCGCCTAGCACCCGACGGCAGCGAGCTGGCGCTCTACCGGCGCACGGTCCACGCCCTCGACGGCTACTGGCCCGAGCCCTACCTGGGCGAGTACCTGGCAGCCTACCCGGGTTTCCACGACGACCCCTTCTGGCTCTACGGCGAGGGAGGACTCGGTGAGCCGCTCATGACCGGTGGCGACGGCACCGCCGAACGGCGCACCCTCGAGATCGTCACCCACGACCTGGCGCTCACCACCGCCGGCAGCCGTTGGGCCCTGGCGCATCTGGCTCCCGACCTGTTGATGCACTACACGCCGCAAAGCGACAGCGCGGGCCACACCTGGATCGGCGTCCTCGACCCGCGGAGCCCCGCCTACGATGCGCCCCTCGCCGCCAGGCTCTGGCCCTACTATCGCCGGGTCTTCGAGCTCCAGGACGCCTGGCTCGGCGCCCTGGTCGAGGCCGCCGGCCTGAACACGGTGGTGGCGCTGGTCTCGGATCACGGCATGACCGGGATCGGGCACTATTTCCAGGTGAACCGGGTCCTCGAGCGGGCGGGCTTGCTGACCCGGAACGAGGACGGCACCATCGACCTTTCCCGGACCCGAGCCCTGGCACCGCCGGTGTGGTCGCCCTTCTCGGTGTGGGCCAACACCACCGATCACGCCGGGGGCATCGTCGCACCGGCGGATGGGCCGGCGGTCCTCGCCGAGGCCGAGGCGGTGCTCCTCTCGGCCATCGACCCCGACACCGGCGTCCATCCGGTGACGCGGGTCCTCCACCCCGAAACGGCGCGCGCGGCGCCACCTCACCTCGGTTTCGGGCCCGCGGAGGGCGGCGCGATCTACTTCGACCTGGCGCCGGGCTACTACCCGCGGAGCGACCTCGGCAAGGCTACCGGCGAACCCGTCGTCACGCCACCGAACCGCCCCTGGGGCGAGGGCCACCATGGCTTCTGGCCCGAGCGGCCCGAGATGCATGCGATCTTCTATGTCGCGGGGCCCGGCGTCGCCCCCGGCGTGACGCTCCACGACGTCCGCCACATCGACGTCGCACCGACCCTCTCGCATCTCATCGGCATCCCGGCCCCCCCGTGCTCGGAGGGCCGGGTGCTGGACGAGGCGCTGGTGGAAGAGGTTCGCTGAGGAGGGGGAGCCGGAGGGTGAAGGCTTCGTCGCCCAGTCAGCGCTTCGGCAACGCGCCCTCGGGCTCGCGCAGGGCGCGGCCGCGGCGGGCATCGCGGGCGATGACCTCGCCGTCGAGGACGCGGTCGATGTATTCGACCAACGAGTCGAGGAAGTCGTCCATATAGCCCCGCCCCTCCGAGGTCTCCCCCGCGACCCAGCGGTTCATGAACACCAGCCGGAGACAGGTGAGCGACGGGCTGTCCGGCGCCAGCGGGGCCAGCATCGGATGCGAGCGGACGAAGGGTGAGTCGGCCGCGAGACGGGTCTTCGACACCAGGTAGTCGTAGTCCTGGACGTTCTCGACGTCGCGCACCCCGAAGCGCAACGCGGCGCGACCGTTCAAGGAATCGACCTCGGCCAGGCCGCGGGCGGTGAGGGGCACGACGAGCAGACAGACGATGTTGGTCTCGGGCTCGGTGAGGGGCACCAAGCGGTACGGCTTGCCCTGGCGCTGGAGCCGGGCGTCCTGCTGCACGACGTGCCGGTAGAAGTCCTGGGCCAGGCGGCACAGGTCGCGCAGATGGCTGCCATAGCCGTCGAGGTTGAGCGGCATCATGCGGTGGTTGAGCCACACCGCCGCCGCCGCCGCTCCGGGCTTCGAGCCCTCGAGGATGAACTTGCCCAGGTCCTCATGCTTGAGACCGCGGGTGTCGAGGGCGTAGTGAGCGCCCTCGGCGACGAGCTCGCGCAGATAGCCGTGGCGGATGACGATGGCGCCGGCGCCATAGGGGGCGTAGCCCATCTTGTGCGGGTCGACGGTCACCGAGTCGGTCAGGCGGAGCGCCTCACAGGATCGCCGGAGTGGTGCCAGGAAGGGGTCCTCCGGCGGGTCCTGGGTCCGGCCGGCGCGGAAGATGCTCGCGAAGTAGCCACCGTAGGCGGCGTCGATGTGGACCGGAGCGTCGAGCCCCAGCTCGCGGAACTCGGTGCGGGAAGCCATCAGCTCGGGTAGCGGATCGACCGAACCGAATTCGGTGGTGCCCAGGACGAAGACCGATTGCAGCACCGGCCGGCGCTCCTCGAGACAGCGGCCGAGGGTCTCGCGGAAGGCCACGGGATCCATGCGAAAGCCCTCGTCCACGGGCACCGACCAGAGGTTCCGCGAGCCATAGCCGAGGAGCCCCGCGGAACGCTTCCACGAGTAATGGGCGGTGTCCGGAACCAGGACCACCGGGCTGGCGTAGCTCTCGCCCAAGGTCTCGCACACCAGGTCGCGGTAGTCGGCGTCGCCGTGGGCAGCCAGCGACCAGCGGCGGAGCACGGTCCGGCCGTCGACGGCACGGACGGCGGCGCGGCGGAGGAAGTCGCGGTAGATCTCTTCGGTACGACCCAGCGGGACGTTGAGCAGACCCCAGACGTCCCCGGGGAGCCCCGCCGGCGCCTCGATCCCCTCCTGGCGGCAGGCCACCGCCACCGCCAGCGGCAGGAACTTGCCCGCCTGGTGGTACCAGAGCGACTCGTAGTTGGCGAG
>JAGQSE010000262.1:386-5925 GCA_020439725.1 Acidobacteriota bacterium | reverse complement strand
GGCAAGGGGGACGGCGACGACTACCTCAACGCGCCCATGACCAAGGACGAGTACCTGGCCTTTCACCAGGCGCTCCTCGACGCCGAGAAGGTCGAGGCCCATGACTTCGAGCAGAACCTCTTCTTCGAGGGCTGTCTGCCCATCGAGGAGATGGCGGCGCGGGGTGTCGACACGCTCCGGTACGGCCCCATGAAGCCCGTCGGCCTGACCCCGCCGGACGGCAGCCGGCCGTGGGCGGTGGTCCAGCTGCGCCAGGAGAACCTGGCCCGAAGCCACTACAACCTGGTCGGCTTCCAGTCGCGGATGAAGTGGGGCGAACAGAAACGGGTCCTCGGCATGATCCCTGGACTCGACAAGGCCCACTTCGTGCGCCTCGGCCAGATCCACCGCAACACCTTCGTCAACGCGCCGACGCACCTCGACCCGTTCTACCGGCTCAAGGTGCGGCCGGAGCTGCGGCTCGCCGGCCAGATCACCGGTGTCGAGGGCTATCTCGAGTCCGCCGCCACCGGCCTCGCCATCGCGCTGTACCTGGTCCTCGAGCGGAGCGGCCGGAGCCCCGAGCCCTTCCCCGCCACCACCGCCTTCGGCGCCATGAACCGCCACCTGGTCGAATCCGAGGCCAAGCGCTTCCAACCCGCCAACATCAACTACGGCCTCTTCACCGAGCTCCCCGGTCGCGTCCGCAAGGCCGACCGGCGGGCCGCCTACGCCGAGCGTGCGCACCGCGAGCTCATGGCCTGGGCCGAGCGCCAGGGCGTCGCCGTCGAACCGGCGGCCGAGGCCGACACCGCGGCCCGGGTCGCCGCGCCGTGATCGGTCTTCGCCCTATGGTCGAGGAGTTTCTCGAACACCTGCGCCACCAGCGCGGCTTGTCGGAGCACACGCTCCGCGCCTACCAGGGCGACCTCGAGCGCTTCGCGGACTTCGTCGAAGGCACCTATCTCGGCCGCGAGGGGGTGATGGCCGCCGAAGTGGAGGCGGTGGCGGTGCGCGCGTTCCTCGCCTCGTTGAGCCGCAGCAAGCTCTCGGCCACCAGCGCCAGCCGTTCGCTGTCGGCGGTGCGCAGCCTGTTTCGCTACGGCTGCCGCGAAGGCCATCTCGAGGCCAACCCGGCGCAGGCGGTGCGCGGCCCCAAGCTGCCCAAGAAGCTCCCCCGGGAGCTCCGCCCGGGGGAGATCGAGCAGCTCCTCGACGCCGCCGGCGGTGACGGCGAGCTCGGCCTTCGCGACCGCGCTCTCTTCGAGCTGCTCTACGCCACCGGGCTGCGCGTCTCCGAGCTGGTCGGTCTCGACCTCCACGACCTCGACCTCAAGGAACGTTCGCTGCGGGTCCTCGGCAAGGGGCGCAAAGAACGCATGGTGCCCTTCGGCCGTACCGCCGCCGACGCGGTCCGGGCCTGGCTCGCCGCCTGGGAGGAGGTGCGCGCTCGGCGGCCGGCGGACCTCCCCGAGCCCCGGAGCGGCGACCCGCTCTTCCTCAACCACCGGGGCGGCCGACTGAGCGCGCGCTCGGTGCGCCGCCGTCTCGACGCGGCGGTGGAGCGTGCCGCCCTCGATTCCTGCGCCCACCCCCATGCGCTCCGCCACTCCTTCGCCACCCACCTGCTCGAGAACGGCGCCGACCTTCGGACCATCCAGGAGCTCCTCGGACACAGCTCGCTGTCGACCACGCAGCGCTACACCCACCTCGAGCTCGACCGGCTGCTCCACGTCTATCGCGAAAGCCATCCACGGGCGAAGAAAGACCTTTCCGGCGAGGCGTGAAGGGCACCTCACGCGGTGCGCCGCCCTGCTACAATCCCGCCCTTATGAGTCGAACCCGATCCACTACCGTTCTCCTGGTGCGTCGCGACGGCAAGGTCTGTATGGCCAGCGACGGCCAGGTCACCCAGGGCGACACCGTCGTCAAGCGCGGCGCCGGCAAGGTGCGGCGCGCCGGCAAGGGCAACGTCCTGGTCGGCTTCGCCGGCGGCGCCGCCGACGGCCTCGCTCTCTTCACCCGCCTCGAGGCCAAGCTCGAAGAGTTCGGCGGCAACCTCGAACGCTCGGTCATCGAGCTGGCCAAGGACTGGCGGACCGATCGCGCGATGCGCCAGCTGCAGGCTCTGATGATCGTCGCCGACGTCCGCCAGAGCTTCTTCGTCTCGGGCAACGGCGACCTGATGCAGCCCGACGACGACGGCCTCCTGGCCATCGGTTCGGGAGGCAACTTCGCGCTGGCGGCGGCGCGGGCCCTGCTCCGCCACACCGACCTGCCCGCCCGCGAGGTCGTCGAATCCGCCATGAAGATCGCCGCCGACATCTGCATCTACAGCAACGATCGGCTGACCATCGAGGAGCTCTGACCGCCATGTCCACGTCCACCACCGAGGAGGCGGAGCAGAGCCTCGGGATCGAGAACCTGCCGCCACGGCAGATCGTCGCCGAGCTCGACAAATACGTCATCGGCCAGAAGCAGGCCAAGCGCGCGGTCGCGGTGGCGCTGCGGAACCGCTGGCGGCGGCAACAGCTGCCCGACGATCTGGCGGACGAGATCTACCCCAAGAACATCCTGATGATCGGCTCGACGGGCGTCGGCAAGACCGAGATCGCCCGGCGTCTCGCCAAGCTCGCCCGGGCACCGTTCATCAAGGTCGAAGCGAGCAAGTTCACCGAGGTCGGCTANNCGGCTATGTCGGCCGCGATGTCGAGTCGATGGTCCGCGACCTCACCGAGATCGCCTATGGCATGGTGCGGGAGGAGAAGCGCGAAGCGATCCTCGAGACCGCTCGGGCCCAGGCCGAGGAGAGGCTTCTCCAGCTCCTCGTGCCGTCGTCGAACATCGGGCTCGGCAACCCGCCCAACGAAGACCTGACCGAAACCCGCGAGAAGTTCCGCGCCAAGCTCCGGAGCGGCGCCCTCGACAACCGCGAGGTGCAGATCGAGGTCGAGGACAACCCCTCGAGCAGCTTCGAGATGGTCACCCCGCAGGGTGTCGAAGAGGTGGGGATCAACATCAAGGACATGCTCCCCGGGCTTTTCGGCCGTCGGCGCAAGGACCGGGTGAAGGTCTCCGAGGCCAAGGAGATCCTGCTCCAGCAGGAGGCCGAGAAGCTCATCGACCGCCAGGGGGTGGCCCGCGAGGCGCGGCACCGGGTCGAGCAGGGCGGGCTGATCTTTCTCGACGAGATCGACAAGGTCGCCGGCCGCGAGGGCGGTCGCGGCCCCGACGTCTCGCGCGAGGGTGTGCAACGCGACCTGCTGCCCATCGTCGAGGGCACCACCGTCACCACCAAATACGGCATGGTGCACACCGACCACATCCTGTTCATCGCCGCCGGTGCCTTCCACGTCAGCCGCCCTTCCGATCTGATCCCCGAGCTCCAGGGTCGTTTCCCGATCCGGGTCGAGCTCGACCCGCTCACCGAGGACGACTTCGTACGCATCCTCACCGAGCCCGAGAACGCGCTCACCAAGCAGTACACCGCGCTGCTGTCCACCGAGGGTGTCGAGCTCGACTTCGCCGAAGACGCCATCCGCGAGATCGCGCGGTTGGCGGTCGAGGTCAACGCCAACACCGAGAACATCGGTGCCCGCCGCCTGGCGACGCTGATGGAGCGCGTGCTCGACGAGATCTCCTTCGAAGCTCCGGACATGCACGGTGCCCGCCCGACGGTGGACGCCGAGTACGTGCGCCGGGCCATCGCCGACATCGTCAAGGACCAGGACCTGAGCCGCTATGTGCTGTGACCCCCTCGTGATGCGCCCCGAAGCCCGCCGCGCCGTCCGGATCCGCCGTTCGAGCCTCGCCCTCGCCTGTACCCTGGTGGCGCTCCTCGCCACCGCCGGGTGCGGCAAGAAGGGTGACCCGGTGGCGCCGCTCCGCGCCATCCCCAAGGCCGTCGACGACCTCGCCCTGCGCCAGCAGGGCACCGACCTGGTCCTCGAGTTCACCTACCCCTCGGTGACCCTCGGCGGTACCGCGGTGCCCGGTCTCGACCAGGTCGAGGTGGTGGAGCTCGACGCTCCGGCGCCGCCCAAGGGCCTGACTGCGCCGGTCGAACCGCGCCAGGTGAGCAGCGCCGGCAAGGTCGTGGCGGTGCTCAAGACCGCCGACCTGGCCGCCGCCACCAGTGGCAACCGGGTCTACGTCCGCTTGCCGGTGCCGACGCCGCCGGAGGACGAGCCGGTGCGCATGGCGGCGTTCGGGGTACGTTCGACGGCGTCCAACGGCGAGGTCTCCGGGATCTCGAACATCGTCGCGCTGGTCCCCCAGACCGCCCCCGAGCCGCCCCGCGACCTGCAGCTGATACCCACCCCCGAGGGTTTGCGCATCGATTGGACCTTCGCCGGCGACGACCCCGAGGGCTTCAACGTCTACCGCCGCGACGTGCGCAGCCGCGCCTACCGCCGGCCGCTCCGTCAGGTGGGTGGTGACGCACGCTCCTATCTCGACCCCACGGCCCGGTTCGGCGAGCGCTACATTTACACCGTGACCACCGTGTCGAGCCGCGACCCGCTGGTCGAGAGTAAGCTCTCCGGCGAGGCCGAGGCCTTTTACCAGGACCGATTCTCCCCCGAGCCGCCCACCGCCCTGGTGGCGCTGGCGGAGGTCGGCCAGGTACGGCTGCGCTGGGATCCCAGCACCTCCCCCGACGTGGTCGCCTACCACGTCTACCGCAAGCGGCCCGAGGGTGACTTCCGGCGCCTCACCACCGAGCCGGTGGCCGGTCGCGAGTACCTCGACACCACCACCGCCTCGGGTCAGACGGTGACCTACCGCATCACCGGTGTCGACCGCCAGGGCAACGAGGGCGAGCCCGGGGAAGAGGTGACGGTCATCGTCCGATGACCGCCCCCAGCGACTCCGGCACGCCCGGCGAGCCCTTCGCCTTCTTCCCGTTCTCTTTCTTCCGGGTCTCGGGCGCGGGCAACGACTTCATCGCGCTGCCCGAGCCGCCGCGCTCCCCCACCGCCGGCGAGGTCCGAGCCTGGTGCCGGCGCGGGGTGTCGCTGGGCGCCGACGGGGTGTTCGCGCTCCGCCGGGAGACCGGGACCTCCACGGCACGGCCGCGGGTGGTGATGGAGCACTGGAACGCCGACGGCTCGAAGGCCGATCTCTGCCTGAACGGCACCCGCTGCGCCGCGCGTCTGGCGATGGCCCTCGGCTGGGCGGAGAGCGAGGTCGAGGTCAGGACCGGCGCCGGCCCGGTCGACGCCCGCGCCGCCGGTCCCGACCGGATCCTTCTCGACCTGCCGCTCCTGCCCGGGCCCATCGAGAGCGTCCGGACCGAGATCGACGGCGAGGAGATCTCCGGCTCGCTCCTGGTCGTCGGGGTACCGCATCTGGTCCTGCCCTGGGTCGACGACCTCGACGACGCGCCGGTCGAACGGCTCGGTCGCGCCTTGGTCCACCACCCGGTGGCCGGTCCTGCCGGCGCCAACATCGACTTCCTGCGGGTCACGGACCGCCACCACCTCGAGCTCCGCACCTACGAGCGCGGCGTCTACGCCGAGACCCTCGCCTGCGGCACCGGCGTCATGGCCGCCGCCGCCGT
>JAGQSE010000262.1:0-230 GCA_020439725.1 Acidobacteriota bacterium | reverse complement strand
AGGCGCTGCCGGCAAGCCCCTGAGCCCTTGGGCCCCGCCGGCGAGCCCTGCTATCCTCCCGGCCCCATGGACGAGCACCGCTTTCCCCCCGTCGACGAGCAGCTGGCGCTGCTCACTCGTGGCGCCGTCGACCTGGTCGACGAGGCGCAGCTCAAGGCCAAGCTCGAGCGCTCGCGGGCGACGGGCAAGCCGCTGACGGTCAAGACCGGCTTCGATCCGTCGTCGCCGGA
>JAGQSE010000261.1:14857-17813 GCA_020439725.1 Acidobacteriota bacterium | reverse complement strand
CAAGGCCCGCGTCACCGCGATGCGACGGCTCGACCGACCGAGCTTCGAGGGCACGGATCCGCTTCCCGAGCTGCCGCCGCTGGCGGTCGTGGTGCTCAACCGGCTGGGCTTTGGTCCGCGCCCCGGTGAGATCGCCAGCTTCAACGCCCTGGGTGGCAACGACACCGCCCGGCTCACCGCCTGGCTCGACCAGCAGCTCGACCCGGCGTCGATCCCCGACACCGACGCCGACGCCCGGATCGCCGCGGCGGGCTTCATCAGCCTGAACAAGACCCTCGAGCAGCTGTGGGACGAGCACGCCATCAACGACCCCAACTGGCAGTACCGGACGCTGCCGCTGGTCGAGACCGAGAGGGCGACGCTGATCCGCCGGGTCTACGGCAACCGTCAGCTCTTCGAGGTCCTCGCCGACTTCTGGCATGACCACTTCAGCGTCTACGGCGAGCACTACTGGGTCATGCCGGTCTTCGTCCACTACGACCGCGACGTCCTGCGGGCCAACGCCCTGGGCAACTTCCGCACGATGCTCGAGGGGGTGGCCAAGAGCACGGCGATGCTCTATTACCTCGACAACTTCGCCAGCTCCGCCGACGGCCCCAACGAGAACTATGCACGCGAGCTCACCGAGCTCCACACGGTCGGCGCGGAGCACTACTACGGCGTCATCCCCCAGGGGGACGTCCCCACCGACGGCAACGGGGTGCCGCTGGGCTTCGTCGACGAGGACGTCTTCGCCATCACCCGCGCGCTCACCGGCTGGTCGCTGAGCAACAGCAGCTGGGACCCGAACGTCGGCAACACGGGGCTCTTCCTCTATCGGCCCGAGTGGCACGACAACGGCCCCAAGCGGGTCCTGGGGGTCGATCTTCCGGCCAACCAGGGCGATCTCGAAGATGGCCTCGACGTCCTCGACATCCTCGCCAACCACCCGGGCACGGGTCGCTTCATCGCGGGCAAGCTGTGTCGTCGGCTGATCGGCGAAGGCGTCGCCTCGTCGCTCGTCGAGCAGGCCGGGGCGCTCTTCACGTCGCTCGCCGGTGCGTCGGACCAGATCGCCCAGGTGGTGCGCTTCATCGCGCTTTCCGACGAGTTCCGGACGACCTGGGGCAGGAAGGTCAAGCGCCCGACGGAGATCGTCGTCAGCGCGCTCCGCGCCGGCCTGGGCGAGGTCGATCTCGCCATCGACAGCGGTTTCGCCGGCACCTTCAACTGGCTTTACGGCCAGACCGGGCACCAGCTCTTCCGCTGGCGGGCGCCCAACGGCTACCCGGACTACCTCGACGACTGGATCAGCGCCTCGCCCCGGGTCCAGACCTGGCGCTTGACCAACTGGTTGACCGTCGCCGAGAGCGACCTCGAGGTGCCGGTCTTCGACCCGGTCGCGCAGACGCCGGCGGGGGTCCGCTCGGCGAGCCAGCTAGCGGATTTCTGGATCGACCGCCTGCTCGGCCGGCCCATGACCGGGACGACCCGCGCCGAGGTGGTCGCCTTCATGGCGCAGGGCCGCAACCCGGACTTCGCGCTGCCCCTCGACACCGACGAAGACACCCGCTCGCGCCTCGTGACGATGGTCGGGCTGATCTTCCTCTCCCCGGATTTCTTGTGGCGTTGAGCCGCGCCGTACCTCGAAGGAGCAGACGATGAAGACGACTCGACGCGGATTCCTCATGGGGTGCTCGGCGGCCATCGCCGCGATGGCGGGCTCGCGCATCCACAGCGTGGCCTTCGGCGACACCGCCGGCGGCTACAACGAAGAGACCCTGGTGGTGATCTTCCTGCGCGGCGGCATGGACGGCCTCAACCTGGTAGCTCCCATCGACGGCGCCGACCGTGGCTTCTACGAGGCCGCGCGACCCCACCTCCAGCTGCCGGTCTCCGGCGCCGGAGCGGCCCTCGCCCTCGACGCCCAGTTCGGTCTCCACCCGGCGGCGGCGCCACTCCACGACCTGTGGCAAAACGGCTCGCTGGGAATCGTCCACGCCATCGGCATGACCGAGCCCAACCGCTCGCACTTCGACGCCATGGAGTTCATCGAGCTCGGCACTCCCGGGGTCAAGAGCACCACCTCCGGCTGGCTCGCCCGCCACCTCTCGTCGGCACAGAACCTGCCCCTCGAGATCGTCATGCCGTCGCTGGCGGTGGGAGACCTGCAACCGACCTCGCTGCTCGGCGACCGCGAGACCATCAACCTCACCGATCCTGGCCAGTTCCGTTTCTCAGAGGGCCCCTGGCTGTGGCGCAACGCCCAACGCACAGCGCTCCGGGCGATCCTCGAGGGCGGCTCGACGATCCTCCACCAGAGCGCCACCCAGGCCCTCGACGCGGTGGACATCATCGAGCTCTACACCGGGGACAACTACGTGCCCGCCAACGGCGCGGTCTACCCCTCGGGCTCCTTCGGCGACGACCTCCAGGTGGTCGCCCAGATGATCAAGCTGGGTCTGGGCCTACGTATCGTCACCCTCGACCTGGGCGGCTGGGACACCCACGAGAGCCAGGGCGACGGCTCCGGCGGCTACTTCGCGGGGTTGGTGGCTCAGCTGGCGGAGGGGCTCGGCGCCTTCTATCTCGATCTCGACGGCGCGGGCAGCCAGGCCTTCACGCAGAAGCTCACCGTCGTGGTGCAGAGCGAATTCGGCCGCCGCTTCGCCGAAAACGGTGACCACGGCTGCGACCACGGGCACGGCAACACGATGCTGGTCCTCGGCGGCCACGTCAACGGCGGCTTCCACGGCAGCTGGCCGGGACTGGCACCGGGACAGCTCTACGAGGGCATCGACCTGGCCGTGACCACCGACTACCGACGGGTGCTGAGCGAGATCCTCATCCGCCGCCTGGGCAACAACCAGCTGGGGACGATCTTCCCGGGCTATGGCGGCTACAGTCCCCTCGGCGTGGTTCAGGGGACCGACCTGCCGCCCGACTACAGCGGCGGCCGCACCACGCTGTTCGCCGA
>JAGQSE010000261.1:10367-14757 GCA_020439725.1 Acidobacteriota bacterium | reverse complement strand
GCGCTGACGGTTGGCAGCCAGGGAGATCAGTTGGTGGTCTCACCGTAGCTGTAGCTGTGCTGGATGGTGCCGTCCATCTTGTGGACGACGATCTGCGACGGCTCGCGATCCTTGGCGAGACCGCGGGCGGCCTCGAGAGCCTCGTCCTTGGTGGCGGCGGTGGCCATCGGCTCGTCCGCCCCCTCGAGCTGGACCTTCCAGCCGTCCTCGAAGGTGCTGACGTGGTACACGGTGCGGGTTTCGGCCGCGCCCTGCCACTTGTCGACGTGGCGGGTCAGCTGCTCGACGCGGCGCGTCAAGGCCTGGATCTCGGCGCGGGTCGGAATGCCCAACCGGTGGAGCGCCTCGGCGACTTGCTGGTCGACCTTGGAGCCGACACCGTCGAGGGTCTCGCCGACACGGGTCCGCGCGTCACGCCACTCACCCTCGACCCGGGCCTTGGCGTTCTCGAGCTCCTTGCGGCCACGGCTCGAAGCCTTGCGGCCCTGGGTCACCAGCTGATCGAAGAGATCGCTGGCGCCTTCCTCGACCATCGAGATCGCGCCGAGACCGGCCAGCCACACCTTGCGCGCCGAGTGCAGCACGTCTTCCTGAATCTTGTCGCTCGTCCACTTGCTCTCTGTCCGGCTCTTCGTCTGGCTCGTCGTCTTGGCCATATCGTCAACCTCCGTTCTACGGTTTCGTCATCTTGGACCGTGATCGTGTCGACCCCGGCTGAGCTCAAGATACCGCACTGCGGCATAAACGTCAAGAAGGATTCCGCAGCGCGGCATGGGCGCGCACCTGCAGCTGCCGCCAATGCCTAGGGCTCGTTCTCCCGAGAGCAGGCCTTGCTGAGACTCCCCTTGGAAGGCCGTACGTCGCGATGCGGCAATGCCCGAGGGTCAGATGTTCAAGCCCCTCTTGACTCCGCGCCACAGCTCTTTCTAGAATTGACCGGTCGGCCAGTTAACAAATGGCTGGCCACTTGGAAGCCGAGCAGACGACACCACCATGAGCACCCGCCGAGACCCCGAAGCCACCCGCGCCGCGATCCTCGAGGCCGCCGAGGAGGCGTTCCTGCAGAAGGGCGTCGCCGATGCCTCGACCTCGCTCATCGCGCGCCGCGCCGGGGTGACCAAGAGCCTGATCCACCACCACTTCGGCTCGAAGGAGAAGCTGTGGCAGGAGGTCAAACGGCGACGCTTCGAGCAGTACGCCGCAGGGCAGCAGCAGATGCTCGACACCTCCGAAGCCGACGAGGGCCTGCTCCGGCGCTCGATGAAGCTGTACTTCCAGTTCCTCCAACAGAACCCCGAGATGATCCGGCTGATGGCCTGGATGTACCTCGAAGCGGACACCGAGTGCGGTGACATCGACAGCCAGCTGCTGCACTCGGGCGTCGACAAGATCCGCCAAAGCCAGGAGCAAGGGATCTTCCGCCAGGACGTCGACCCGCGCTACATGCTGATGGTTTTCCTGATGCTCAGCCAGCAGTGGTTCCAGAGCCGCGCGCACCTGTGCCGTGACCTCGGCATCGACCAGGACGACGCCACGATCGACCGCGACTTCTTCGAAGTGATGGAGAAGATCTTCTTCGAGGGCGTTCTACCGCGCTGAGCCGCGGTTTTTTGTGGACATCAATTGACCGGCCGGCCGGTTCACAGCTTTGTCACTCCAGACCCGATAGTCACTCCAAACCCGATCCCTCACCAAGACTCAAGACCGACACAGCCACCCAGCCCCCTTCCCTGGAGCCCGATCATGAGACGAACGAACCTCCTCGCCCCGATCCTCGGCCTCTTGCTCCTGGCCATCGCTCTGCCCCTGGCCTTCACCTCCCGTTCCACCGACGCCGAGGCCACGGCCCACGACGCGGTCAAGCGGGTCGAGGTGGCCACCGCCGAGAGCTCCGCGGTGACCCGCGCTCTCCGCTTTTCGGGGATCACGCGGGCCGAGACCCGGGCAAGCCTTTCCTTTCCCATGGCGGCCCGGCTCGTCGAGCGACCGGTGGAGCTGGGCCAGACGGTGAAGCAGGGCCAGGTGCTGGCGCGGCTCGACGACCGCGAGATGGCCCACGCGGTCGATTCGGCCCGGGCCGCCGTGGCCGAGGTCGCCGCGCGCCGAGCGCAGGTCGACCAGGAAGCCGCCCGGGTGGCACGGCTGGCCGAGAGCGGCGCCGCGACCCCCGAAGAGCTCGAGCAGGCGACCGCCGCCGCCGCCGCCCTCGGAGCCGGGTCCGACGCTGCCGCGGCGCGGCTCCGGGACGCCCAGCGTCGGCTCGGGGACGCGGTGCTCCGGGCGCCCTTCGCCGGCATCGTCAGCGAGGTTCCCGTCGAGGCCGGGGAGTACGTCTCCGCCGGCAAACCCGTGGTCGTGATCAGTGGAAACGGTCCGGTGGAGGTCGAGATCGGTGTGCCGGAAGCGCTGGTTCCGTCGCTCCGCGAGGGCGATGCGGTCGAGGCTCGATTGCCCTTCTCCTCCGAGCAGAGGCTCACCGGCACGGTGCGCTCGGTGAGCCGCGCGGCCATGGGCTCCGGGCACCTCTTTCCGGTGGTGGTGAGCTTTGGCGATCCGCCGGGGATCGAGCCGGGGATGACCGTCGAGGTGGTGCTCGAGAGCCGCTCCGACGCCTCGGTGACCGTTCCTCTGACCGCAATCCTCAACCCCGGCGGCAGCCAGCCGCGGCTGTACCGGCTCCACGGAACGACGGTCGAGCTGGTGCCGGTGCGCGTCGAGCAGCTGACCGGTGACCGCGTTGCAGTGAACGGATCGGTCGCCGCCGGCGACGAGGTGGTGATCAGCGGTCACGGCGGTCTTCTCGACGGCGAGACGGTGGAGGTGGTGCGGTGAAGACCCTGACCGGCATCCTGCGCCAGCGCAAGCTGGTGCTGACCCTCGCCCTGTTGCTCGCACTCCTCGGTGGTCTCGCCTGGGTGACCATGAAGCGCCAGGAAGACCCCCGTCTGCCCGATTTCTGGGGCCAGGTGGTGGTCAGCCTCCCCGGCGCCGACGCGGAGACCGTCGAGCGGCTGGTCCTCGACCGCGTCGAGGAGGCCCTCGCCTCCGTCGACGAGATCAAGGAGATCAAGTCCACCGCCTACGCCGAGGTCGCGGTCCTGACCATCGACCTGCGCGAGGACGTGGCGGACACCGATTCGGCCTGGGACGAGGTGCGCAGCGCCCTCGACGACGCCTACGCGGAGCTTCCCGAGGGCGCCTCGGAACCACGGCTCAACGATGACCTGCAGGACCAGGAGGGGATCGTCTACGCGCTCACCGGTCATCCCGACCCGCTGGTCCTCGAACGGGCGGCCAAGGACCTCAAGGACGAGCTGCTGGCGTTGCCGGTGGTCTCGCAGGTCCACCTGGTGGCCGATCCCGGCGACCAGATCACCGTCGAGCTCACCGACTCGGCGGCCCGCCGTCTCGGGCTCGATCCACGACTCCTCGCCGCCCAGCTGGGAGCGCGCAACCGCATCCTCCCCGGCGGCTCCATCGAGCTCAGCGGTCGCACGGTGACGCTCCGCCCGCAAAGCGAGTTCGAAAGCCTCGACGAGATCCGCTCGACGCCGGTGCTGCTGCCATCGGGCTCGACGGTACCCCTCGACGCCGTCGCGACAGTGCGCCGCGGCCCCGAGGAGCCCGCCACCGCGCGCATGCGCTACGACGGCAAGGACGCGGTCGGTCTGGCGGTGGTGCTGCGCACCGGAATCAACGTGATCGAGGCCGGCAAGCAGGTCCGAGCGCGCATGGCCGAGCTGACCCCGACGGTGGCGCCCATCGAGGTCGACGAAATCGCCTTCCAGCCCGACCGTGTCGACACCCGGCTCCACGAGCTGGGACGCTCGCTGGCCCTCGGCGTGATGATCGTCGCCGGCATCCTGATGCTCACCATGGGGCTCCGGCTCGGCATCATCGTCGCCTCGGTGGTGCCGCTGGTGGCCCTGTCCTCGCTGGCGGTCTATGCCATCGGCGGCGGCGTGCTGCACCAGATCTCGGTGGCCGCGCTGGTCATCGCCCTCGGCATGCTGGTCGACAACGCCATCGTCGTGGCGGAGAACATCCAGTGGCGTCTCGATCGCGGCGAAGACGGCGAGTCCGCCGCCGTCGGCGCCGTCACCGAGCTGGCAACGCCCCTCGCCGCGGCCACCGCCACCACCCTCGCCGCTTTCGTGCCGATGTACCTGGCGGAAGGCTCGACGGGGGAGTTCACGCGCGCCATCCCGCTCTTGATCATGCTGACGCTGACCATCAGCTACCTGTTCGCGATCTTCGTCACCCCGGCCCTGTCGCAGATGTTCCTCAAGCCGCACTCGGGAATTCCCAACGGCTGGCTCGAACGCTTGGCGCCGCGTCTCGGCCGGCTGGCGGTGCGCCGCTCCGGCTGGGTGCTGGTGGGGGCGACACT
>JAGQSE010000261.1:9246-10253 GCA_020439725.1 Acidobacteriota bacterium | reverse complement strand
CTCGATGCCACCGATGCCGAGGCGAAGCGTCTCGAGCGAGCGCTCCTCGAGCGGCCGGAGGTGGTATCGGTGTCGGCTTTCGTCGGGCGGAGCACGCCGAAGTTCTATTACAACCTCAACAACATCCCCTGGAGCCCGCACCTCGCCCAGCTGTTGATCGAGACGCGGTCGACCCGCGATCTAGAGCCGGTGATCGCTTGGACCCGCGGCTTCGTCCACGAGCAGATGCCCGCGGTCGAGCTGGTGGCCCACAGGCTCGAGCAGGGCCCGTCCATCGAGGCGCCGGTCGAAGTCCGCCTGTTCGGCCGCGACCTGGGGCCGCTGAGCCAGGCGGCGGACCAGGTGCTGGCCAAGCTGCGCCAGATCCCCGGCGCGGCGGATGTGCGCCACAGCCTCGGCGGCGGCACGCCGATGATGCGCTTCGCCATCGACGACGGCGCCGCCGGGCGACGGGGCCTCACCCGGGCCGACGTTGCGTTGTCTCTCTTCGGTCGCACCCGTGGGCTGCCGGTGGGTTTCTACCGCGCCGACGACGACCCGGTACCGGTGGTGGTGCGCTCGCCGGAGGGCGAGGAGCTGCCGGTGAGCGACCTCGAGTCCCTCGACGTCGGCGCTCCCGGGGGACAGCCGGTACCGCTGGGTCAGGTCGCGCGCCTCAACCTCGAATGGCGGCCGGCGGCGATCCATCATCACAACGGTCGGCGGGTGGTACGAGTGCTCTCGGAGCTGGAAGGCGAAGCCACCTATAGCGACGTGCTCTCGGTGCTCGAGCCCGAGCTGCGCTCGATGGACCTGCCCGCCGGTGTCAGCTGGGACCTGGGCGGCGCCGCCGAGGGCTCCGGCGAGGCCAACTCCGCGATGCTCCGCACCTTCCCGGTGGGCGTGCTGTTGCTGCTGGGCATCCTGATGGCCGAGTTCCGTTCGTTCCGTCGGCTGGGGATCGTCCTGGTGACCGTGCCGCTGGCCGCCGCCGGCGTCATCCCGGGGCTCCTGATCGGTGGCCAGCC
>JAGQSE010000261.1:0-9172 GCA_020439725.1 Acidobacteriota bacterium | reverse complement strand
GCCCGCCGCGACGAAGGCGCCAGCCTCGGTGTCGCGCTGGTCGAGGCGGTGGAGCGGAGGCTTCGCCCCATCCTGCTGACTACCGCCACCACCGTCGCCGGTCTGATCCCCCTCGCCTTCTCGCCGTCGACGCTGTGGCCGCCGATGGCCTGGGCGATGATCTCGGGGCTCATCGCCTCGACGGTGTTGACGGTGCTGGTGGTGCCGGCGCTCTACGCCCTGCTCTTCACGCCGCCCAAGGCCTGGCGCCGGCGGTGGCGCGAGGCGGCGGTCACCGGCGCCTTGGTGGTGGCGGTGGTGCTGCCGGCGCGAGCCCAGGAGCCGGCGGCGATCTCGCTCACCCTCGACCAGGCCATGGCGCGGGCCGTCGACCGCCCACGGGTGGTGGCCTCCCGGTACGAAGCCGAAGCCGCCGACCACGCCGCCGTCGCCGCTCGCCGAGCCGCGCTGCTGCCGACGCTCACTGCCGGTGGCAGCGCCAGCGAGCGGGATCGCGACCTCGAGCTGGTGACGCCCATCGGGGACTTCCCCTTCGGAGACCGCCGCACCGAGAGCGCTCAGGTTGAGCTCGTCCAGCCGCTCCTCGAGCCGGCCCGCCTGTTCTACGCCGCCCCCGCCGCGCGGCGCGAAGCCGTGGCGGCGCAGGAGATCGCCGAGCGCAGCGCCGAACAGGCCGCCGCGAACGCCGCCGAGGCCTTTCTCGACGTCCTCGCCCTGGACGCACGGCGAGAAGCCACCGAAGGCTTCGTCGCCAGCCTCGAGACCCGGCTCCGCGACACCCGCGCCCGGGTCGACGCCGGACGCTCCCTCGAGGCCGACGCGCTCAAGGTCGAGCTGGCCCTCGACTCGGCCCGGCAGGAGCTCCTCGCCCTTGCCGAGCGCCGCGCCGTCGCCACCCGAGCGCTGGGAGCCGCCATCGGCGAGGATGGTCCGGTCGAGCCCCGAAAGCTGGAGCTCGCGGAGATCCCTCAGCCGCCGGCGGTCGACCAGCTGGTGCGCGAGGCGGTGAGCGCCCGAGCCGACCTGGCGGCGCTCCGCCACGGGCTCGAGGCTCTCGAGCTCCAACGCGCCGCGGTGGGTGCCGAGCGCCTGCCGAGCCTCGCCGCCAACGCCCGCTGGACCTGGACCAGCGGCAGTCCCTACGCCGCCGACAATTGGGTCGAAGCCGGCGTGACGGTCTCCTGGCGACCCTTCGCCGCCGGCACCCACGGTCCACGGCGCGCCGCCCTCGAGGCCCAGGCCGCCGCACGGCGAGCCGACCTCGACGAGGCCCGACGGGGTGTCGAGCTCGAGATCCGCTCGGCCCTCGCCGGGCTGCACACCGCCCGTGGCGCCCTGGCGGTGGGCGAGACCGGGGTCGAACAGGCCGGCGAGACCCTGCGGGTCGAGCGCCAGCGCTATGACGCCGGTCGTGCCACCACCAACGACCTGCTCGCGGCCGAGGCGGCGCTCCGCGATCAGCAGACCCGCCGCGACCTGGCGGCCCTCGAGATGGTGCGCGCCTGGACGCGGCTCGAGCTGGCCCGCGGCAGCCTGGCGCCGGCCGGTGCTCCATCCTGAGGGCCCATCTCGACGGCCAGCCCGAGGGGATCGCAGTCGATCCACGGGGCGGCAGACCGGGATCCGCCGGTCGCCGCCCCGGACCCACCTAGCCGATAGAATCCGCGCAAGCCCTCGACCGACCCGGCTCACTGGACCTCATCGGAGATCGCCATGCCCCGATTCCCCGCCTCCTCCCCCGCCATCGCCGCCATGAGCGGCTCGGTCTACTCGAGCGTCGCCGAGCGTCTGCGCTCGTGGAGCGGCGAGGTGATCCCGCTCAACATCGGCGACACCTGGATGGAGCCGCCGGAGGGTTGCCGCATGGAGGACCTGACGGTGGCCGAGCATCCCGGAATGCATCGCTACTCGCCACCGGCGGGGCTCAAAGAGCTGCGGCGCGCGGTGGCGACCCATATCGGGGCGCGAAGCGGTCTGGCCACCAGCCCCGACGAGGTGATGATCTCCGCCGGTGCCACCGCCGCCCTGTCGACGGCGGTCGGCGCGCTGCTCGATCCCGGCGACGAGATGCTGATCATGGCGCCCTACTGGCCGCTCATCGCCGGCATGTGCCAGGCCTTCCGGGGCACGCCGGTGCCGGTACCCTTCTTCGCCGGACCGGAGGTCCCGACGAGCGCTGAGGAAGCCGTCGACGCCTTCCGCCGCCGCCGCACCGAACGCACCGTCGCCATCTACCTCAACACGCCGCACAACCCCAGCGGCCGGGTGCTGCCCCGCGAGTGGGCCGAAGCGCTGGTGGCCTGGGCCGCCGAAGAGGATCTGTGGGTGATCTCCGACGAGGTCTACGACGAGTTCGTCTACGCCGGCGAGCACGTCCACCTGCGCCCCCTCGACCCCGCCCGGGTGATCACCGCACAGAGCTTTTCGAAGGCCTATGGCATGACCGGCAACCGCTGCGGCTACTTGGTAGGTCCGGCCGCGACGCTGGCGGAGCTCAAGAAGATCGGCACCCACACCTACTACTGCGCGCCGACGCCGTCACAGCTCGCCGCTCTCCGTGCCCTCGAGAGCGGTGCCGGCGCCGACTGGGCTGCCCACGCCCGCCAGCGCTACGCCGAGCTCGGCCGCGCGGCGGCCGCGAAGCTCGGCGAGCCGGTCCCCGCGGGCAGCACCTTTCTCTTTCCCGACGTCTCGCCGCAGCTCGACGAGCGCGGGCTGGTCGGTTTCCTCGAGCGCTGCGCCGACCGCGGGCTGCTCGTCGCGCCGGGTCCGAGCTTCGGCCCCTACCCGACCCACGTCCGCGTCTGCTTCACCGCCGCCCCGCCGGAGCAGGTGCTGCGCGGCTTCGACATCCTCGCCGAGCTCCTCGGCCGCTGAGCGGTCGCGCCACCCCGGTCGCGGGGTAGCTCAGGTCCCGCTGCCGCCGGTCTCCGGTGGCAGCTCGAGGCGGGCCGCCAGGTCGCCGGCGAAGGCGCGGATCTCTTCGGCTCGCTCCTCGTTGCCGGTGGCGTTCTGGAAGGTGTCCGCCAGCGTGAAGAGATTCTGCAGGACGAAGGCGTTCATGTGGTCGACCTGGAGCTTCTTGGTCCACAGGTCGATCCGTAGCGAGGTCTGCGAGTCGGCGTCCCACAGCGAGAGCAGAAAGGCTTCCGCGGCTTGAGGCCCCGGCTCCGGCGAGTCGGTGGCCTGCCAGCGGATCTCCTCGGGTACGTTGTTCTCGTCCAGACGGACGACGAGCTTGATCTCGCGATCGCGCGGGCGGCGGGCCGGTGTCTCGGTCATGGTGTCCTCCAGGGGGTGAGGCTCTCGCGGGATGATCGGCGAGGAACCGGCGGCCGTCGGTGCGGCCGCTGCTGATCCGGCGCCGGATCGTAGCACCCCGCCGCCGCCCGCTCCGAGGTGGGCGGAATTCGTTCGAAGGGATCGCCGTTCTCAAAGGGTAGACTCGAGTTTCCCCCCACCGTGCCCAGGAGGACGCCATGACCCGCCCGATCCTCTTCGTCTCCCTCGCCCTGCTCGGAGCGGTGGCCACGCTGCCGGCGTCGGCGGACGTCGTCAAGCTCAAGAACGGCGGCGACCTCGAGGGCAAGGTGCGCGACACCGGTGACGGCCAGGTCGAGGTGGTCCTGCCCTACGGCTCGATCACCTTCGGCGCCGACATGGTGGCTTCCGTCGAGCCGTCGGCCACCCTCGACGAGGAGGTCGCCCGGCGGCTCCACGAGCTCGAGCCGGACGACGCTCAGGGCCTCTACGAGCTCGCCCAGTGGTGCCGGGACCACGACGCCTACACCCTCGCCAGCCGTCTCCTCGAGGAGGTCCTCGCCATCGATCCGGACCATGCCGAGGCCCGGCGGGCTCTCGGCTACTTGCGGGTCGACGGCCAGTGGCTCACCGAAGAGGAGGCCCATCTGCGCCGCGGCGAGGTCGACTTCCGTGGTTCCTGGGTGACCCCGGCGCAGCGGGACCGCATTCTGATCCTCGAGCAGGCGAGGGCATCGGCGGAGCGCCGCTCGGACCTCGAGCAGGCACGGCTGGAAGCCGAGCTCGCGCGCCTCGAAGCCGAGCTGTCCCGCGACCAGGAACCGGTGATCGGGCTTGCCGCACAGCCGATCTATGGCGGCAGCGCCACGACCGGCACCTACTATCAGGGCGTTTACTACCCGGTGGGCGGGGCTGTCGTGCCGCGGGTCTCTCCCAACGTCGAGCGCGAGCTCGAAGCCCGAGGCCAGCGCCGCGGCGCCTCGCCCCACCGCTCTCGACCCGCGACGACCACGACGCAACCGAGCGATCCCGTCGGCGGCCGGCACCACAGCAGCAGCTTCCGCCCACCCCGCTGAGTCGCTTCCAAACCTGCGGCCGGAATGCGCTCGCAGCGCTAGAGGATCTCGAGACGCGCGTCGCCCGCGACGACCTCGCCGATCTCCGCCGCGGCATGCCCCGACGCCAACAGCGCATCGAGCAGAGCGCCGGCCTGCTCCGCCGGTACGGCGAGGAGCAGACCGCCGGAGGTCTGAGGATCGAAGAGGAGCTCGAGCTGCTCGGCGGCGAGCGACGCGGGCCAACCCATGGCGGCCTCGGTGTATCGCCGGTTGAGCCCGGTGCAGCCGGTGGAGACGCCGGCGCGCGCCAGCTCGTAGAACCCCGGCAGCACGCGTAGCGCCTCGAAGCGCAGGCGGAGACCCACCGCCGACGCCCGAGCGATCTCGAGGGCGTGACCGGCGAGCCCGAAGCCGGTGACGTCGGTGGCGGCGCTGACGCCGTGGGAAAGGGCCAGCTCCGAGGCGCGAAGGTTCAGGATCTCCATCTGCTCCATGGCCGGCTCGAGACCCGCCGCGTCGGTCTTGTCGAGCTTGTAGGCGTTGATCAGCACGCCGGTACCGAGCGGCTTGGTGAGGAGCAGACGCTGACCGGCGCGCGCGCCGGCGTTGGTCAGCAAGCGGTCCGGATCCGCATCGCCGAGCAGCGCCAGGCCGAACTTGAGCTCGTTGTCGCGCACCGAGTGCCCACCGAGGAGCGCCGCCCCCGCATCACGGAGCGCCTCGGCGGCCCCTTCGAGGATCTCCGACTGCTCTTCGAGGGGAAACCCGATTCCCGGGAAACAGCACAGGTTGAGGCCGAAGAGCGCGCGACCACCCATGGCGAAGACGTCGGACAGCGCGTTGGTGGCGGCCACCCGGCCGAAGCGTCGCGCGTCGTCGCACACCGGAGTGATGAAGTCTGCCGTCGCCACCAGCGCGCGGTCGCCGAACCGGAAGACGCCGGCATCGTCGGCGGTCTGGGGCCCGACCACAACTCTCCCGTCCCCCCCGGCGATGCCGGTGAGCCGTTCGATCATCGAGGCAAGGTCCCCCGGACCGATCTTGGCCGCTCAGCCGCCGGACGCGGCGAGAGCCGTCAGGCGGAACTTCCGCCGGTTCTCTTCCACCCGCGGATGATATCCCGCGGGCGAGCGGGAGACCGGTGTGCTGCCGCACACCCTTGTCTCTCACACACCGACGGCCGTAGGGCGGGCGCCAGGCCGCCGAGGAGCAAGGTCGTTTTTCTCGCTCCTACGCTGTCGTAAGCCGTGTCAAGCTCGCCGAAGGACTGCAGGGTGGGGGCCTCGAGTCGCACGAATTCCTAGCAGGCGGGCGGACCGGGATCCCGACCTGGAGACGGGAGACGATGCGAATCTCGCCGACCGGTTCGTGCGAGGACTCCAGGGCGGTCGCGGGGTCTCTGGAAAGTGTGGATGAGGGTTCACCGAAGCTGTCGATCGTTGAGTGTCCGGGTCGGCACTGAATCAGCTTCATCGGGTATGGTCACCCCACCGTCTCTCCTCCGGGCGCCTTGGGACTCCAGCCGGATCTCGAAGGATCGTGCGTGGGAACGAAGGTCGCCCGTCAGAGACCGAGTCGAACGCCGAAGTGTTTGTCGCTACGCTGCTCCTTTCTCGTGCCGAGAGGTTTGGGGATCGTCAGGACGCCAGGCCGAGACGGCGCGTGTCGAACAGCTGACGTGTCGAGAAGGCTCGTCCCTGTCCGACCCACCAGAGAGCCCGAGCGAGTTTGCGCATCACGGCGACGACGGCCTTCTTGCGCAGCCGACCTCCTTGTCGCTGGACCTTCGCCTCGTACCAAGCCCGCACGACCGGATCGAGGCGGATCCAGCGCAAGCTCGCCAGGTACAGGTACTTGCGCACCAAGCTCGGGCCTCTCTTGCTCAGCCGCAGCTGGCCGCGATGAAGCCCGCTACTGCGAATCTTCAGATTGAGTCCCAAGGCTTTCTCCCAACTGCCCGCGTTGGGGTAGGCGGTGACGCGCCCGCCGTAGACCGTCATCACCACGGCGGTGACCGACCCGACCACCTCACCGAGTCGCTCGAGGAGCTCTTCGGAGTGGCTCAGGGCCCGTAGCTCGGTCTCGACGCGGTGAATCGCCTGCTGCAGCCGCCGGGCTTCGGTCGCGAGCTCTTGGAGCGCGAGGATCTCCGCCGCCACCATGGGGACTCCGAGGGTCGTGCGTGCCGACTCGAGGACCGCCGGAATCGTCTGAGGGTGGAGCGAGGAGCGACCGATTCGATGCATCAGCTCTTCGGCGGCTCGGGCCGAGGCGGCCACGGCCTCGGGGCTTCCAAAGGTCTTCAGCAGCTCGAGCAGCGTGACGGACTTCAACTCCATCCGCTCGGTCAGCTCGGGCCAGTAGCGCGCCAGCTGCCCTTCCAACCGGCTCAGACACCGCTGGAACGGGACCTGGTAGAGCGACAGGGTTTGTACGGTCGCGGCCAGAGCCCGATCTCGGTCGCAGCGCTCGGTCCACGGCTGGCTGCGACCCTGCCAGTGCAACCACCCGACCAGGGCCGCCGCCTTGCCATCGTGGGTGCTCGGAACCCCGTCGTAGAGCTCCTGGCTGTCGTGCACCTTTTTGGGGCTGACCTGAAAGACGGCCAAGCCCACGCGCTGACTCTGCCAGCGCAGCACGTCGCCGTACGTCCCCGTCGGCTCGAGAGCCACCTCGACCCGGACCGGTAGGCTTGCTAGCCAGGTCAGGACCTGAGCCGTCTGCTCGAGGTGGTTCCACTTCAGCGTCGCCACGACGGACTCGGCCTCCACTTTCAGGCAGGCCACCATCACGGTCTTGGCCACATCAACGCCAAAGACCACGCGCGGTGCTTGGCGGACGCGCTGGGTCAGCGCCGCGAAATCCAGAGTCTTGACGGATTGCGCCCGATAGATACGCTTTCTCATGGGGATGACCTCCAGCTGTAGGGCGAAGCCTCCATGGCTTCTGCCTCCATTTCCGAGGCATCCCCATCCTCCATCTCTATCGGGCTCTTATAGCTGACTCCAGCGTGGGAGCCCTGACGGTGAGCTCTGCGAGGACATCCAGCCCCGCTCCAGCGGGGCTGGAGTGCGGTCCACCGCAGCCTGCCGAACGCCCTCTCGCGGCTCGGCGTGCGACGCTGAAGCGTCGCGGACTGGTTCCCACGCTGCAGCTTGCGAACGAGAGAGAGGGCCTTTGCTCACTACCGTTCCCCGCTAGAATCACCCCATGCCGACCCCCGATCCGCCGCGCTATCACCTCGAGGTCCCGTGGACCGAATCCCCCTTCTTCGAGCGCGAGCTGGCGGCGCGGAAGCTGTCCCCCGAGCAGACGGAGCGGGCCCGCTTCTTCCATGAGCACGGCTATCTGATCGTCGAGAACGCCGCTCCCGACGAGCTTCTCGACCGGGTGCGCGAGCAGGTCGCGGGACTCTTCGAGAGCTCGTCGGAAGATCCGCGCTGCTCCGGCGCGCGCTTCCAGGACGCCTGGAAGGAGTGCCCGGCGGTGCGCGAGCTCGCGGCCTTCCGGCCACTCGTCGAGGTGCTCGAAGAGCTTTACGGCCGCCGTCCGATCCCTTTCCAGACACTCGACTTCCGCGTCGGCAGCGAGCAGCGAGCCCACCCGGACACGGTGCATTTCAACTCCTACCCGCCGCGCTTCCTCGCCGGCGTGTGGGTGGCTCTCGAGGATGTCGACGAGGACAACGGCACGCTCTTCTACTACCCGGGCTCGCACCGCCTGCCCGAGGCCGGGTTCGCCGAGCTGGGGCTCCGGGTGCTCAATCACAACCGGCCCGGCGCTCTCGAAGCGTTCACCTACCAGGACTACGACCGCTTCGAGGACTATGTCGAGGACCTGATGACGAGCGGCGGTCTCGAACGGCTCGATCTCAAGGCGCCCAAGGGGACGGCGCTGATCTGGGCCGCCGGGCTGGTTCACGGCGGCGGCCAGATCCGCCGCCCCGGCAGCAGCCGGTGGTCGCAAGTGACGCACTATTACTTCGAGGATTGCCTGTACTACGTGCCGATCTTCTCGACGCCGATCCTCGGAGATCTCTACTTGAAGAAGGTCGTCGACGTGCGCACCGGCGAGCCCGTGACCGCGCGCTACCGCGGCCTCGATCTGCCTGAGCTCGAGGCCGACGGTACCCACAAGCTGTGGCTCGACATCAGCGAAGCCGAGGGTGACGCTGACGGCGCCGACGCGCTTCGCCGGATCTCCAACTACGAGATCAAGCACCTCCGCGCCGACAACGACTTCCTCCGCGGCGTCGAAGCCGAAAACGCCAACCTGTGGGGGATGAATCAGCGCCTCCAGGCCCTCCTCGACGCGGTCGAAGCCTCCCCATCGCTCCGTCTCGGCAAGGCCCTCACTGCACCGCTCCGCTGGCTGCGGCGCTGGCGCCACGGGTCGTGAATCGTCGAGCGGGGGAGCTTGGCGGACAGGGGAGCTTGGCGGAGGGGGTGGGATTCGAACCCACGGTCGGCTTGCACCGACGGCGGTTTTCAAGACCGCTGCAATCGACCACTCTGCCACCCCTCCGGTGGGAGGCCTAGCTTACTTCGGAGGCAGGCGCGCGGGAAACCGACCGCGGAGGCAGGTCAGGCGCGAGGGCTGATGCGCTCGAGACCGCCCATGTAGGGGCGCAGGCGCTCGGGGATGCGAACGGTGCCGTCGGCGTCCTGGTAGTTCTCGAGGATCGCGATCAGGGTGCGGCCAACGGCGAGGCCCGAGCCGTTCAAGGTGTGGGTCAAGCGTGCCTTGCCACCGCCCGCGGGACGATAGCGGATGCCCGCGCGGCGGGCCTGGAAGTCGGTGCAATTGGAGCACGAGGAGATCTCGCGATAGGCATCCTGCCCCGGCAGCCAGAC
>JAGQSE010000260.1 GCA_020439725.1 Acidobacteriota bacterium | reverse complement strand
TCGCCGGTGGCTACTGGCGTCGCCCCGAGGTCGACGTTTTTATCTTCCGTTGCCGGCGGGCAGGGCACGAAGTCTCGGGGCGCACCTACCTCAGGACCGGCGACCTGGGTTTCCTCGACGGTGGCGAGCTCTTCGTCTCGGGGCGCATGAAGGACCTGATCATCATCCGCGGCTCGAACCACTTCCCCCAGGACTTGGAGCTCACCGTCGAGCACTCGCATCCGCTGCTGCGCACCAATTGCTGCGCCGCCTTTTCGGTGGAGGAGGGCGGCGAGGAGCGCTTGGTCATCGCCGCCGAGGTGGAGCGCGAGTTCCGCGACGAGCAGCTGGCCGAGGTCGCCGGGGCGGTGCGCCAGGCGGTGGCGGAGACCCACGACGTCGAGGTCTGGTGCGTCAGCCTTCTGCGCCGCGGCAGCATCCTCAAGACCTCGAGCGGCAAGATCCAGCGGGCCGGCTGCCGTCGTGCCTTCCTCGAGGACGATCTCGAGGTGGTGGCGGAGCAGCGCTCGCGGACCACGGCACCGCCGGCACCGGCGCCGCCGGCACCGACGCCGCCGGCACCGACGCCGCCGGACCGTAGGCGCGAGGTCGAGGGGTGGCTCCTGGACCGTCTCGCCGCCCGTCTCGGTGTGAGCCGCGCCGAGATCGACCCGGGCCAGCCCTTCGCCCGCTACGGTCTCGACTCCGCCGCCGCCGTCAGCCTGGTGGGGGAGCTCGAGGAGAGGCTCGGCGTCGAGCTGCCCGAGACGCTTCTCTACCAGCATCCGACCATCGATCGCCTGGCCACCTACCTCGGGACGCGGCGTCCGGACCAGGCCGCCGCGGCCGCGGGGCGCGCGGCGTCCAGACACCGCGACCCGGCGGCGGGGGAGACGGGGGCGCAGGAGCCGCTGGCGGTGGTCGGGGTCGGCTGCCGCTTCCCCGGGGCCGACGGTCCCGAGGCCTTCTGGACGCTGCTCCGGGACGGTGTCGACGCCGTCACCGAGGTGCCACCGGAGCGCTGGGACGCCGCCGCCTTCTACGCTCCCGAGGCGGCGACGCCGGGCAAGAGCAACACCCGCTGGGGTGGCTTCCTCGACGCCGTCGACCGCTTCGACGCCGAGTTCTTCGACATCTCGCCGCGCGAGGCGGCGCGGATGGATCCGCAGCAGCGGTTCATCCTCGAGGTCGCCTGGCACGCCCTCGAGCACGCCGGCATCGTCCCCGCGGAGCTGGCCGGCTCGGCCACCGGGGTCTTCGTCGGCATCTCGACCAACGACTACCGGCAGCTGCAGATGGGTGGCGACCCGGAGCGCATCGACGCCTACGCGGGCACCGGCAACGCGCTGTCCATCGCCGCCAACCGCCTGTCCTACGCCCTCGACCTGCGCGGTCCCAGCCTCGCCGTCGACACCGCGTGCTCGTCGTCGCTGGTAGCGGTGCATGCGGCCGGCCGGAGCCTTCGCGCCGGCGAGTGCGACCTGGCGCTGGCCGGCGGCGTCAACCTGATGCTGTCGCCCGAGTGGACGCTGACCTTCTCGCAGGCGCGGATGATGGCCGCCGACGGGCGGTGCAAGACCTTCGACGCCGCGGCCGACGGCTACGTTCGGGGCGAGGGCTGCGGCGTCGTGGTGCTCAAGCGGCTGAGCGACGCCCGGCGCGACGGCGACCGCGTGCTCGCGCTGGTCCTCGGCTCGGCGGTCAACCAGGACGGCCGCAGCAACGGGCT
>JAGQSE010000259.1 GCA_020439725.1 Acidobacteriota bacterium | reverse complement strand
TCGAGGATCAGCAATCGGACGGGCTGCCCGGTGAAGCGATAGCGATGCAGGATGCCACGGGGGATGACCAGGTAATCGCCCGGGTGGAACGGCAGGTCGCCGAACTGCGACTCGAGGACCCCCTCGCCCTCACCGACGTAGACGATCTCGTCACCCTGCGAGTTGCGGAAGAAGAAGTCATCGTCCTGGTCGGGCTCGACGAAGTACGAGGCGACATCGTGGTTGAAGAGCATCGGCACGCGGTCGAGAACCGCGCTACCCTTGGCTCCCAGCTGGTGCGCCAGGAAGTGGCGATGCCGGACGCGCGGATCGTCGTCGGCTTCGAGGGCGACGGACTTGACGTGCTCGATGGCCTTGACCGTGGTCGGAGGCCGCCGATGGTAGAGCAGCGACGACGGGCCGACGAAGCCCTTGTTGCCCATCAGCTGCTCCTGGTAGAGCGAGCCGTCGGGTTGCCGGAAGATCGAGTGGCGCTTGGCCGGGACATCGCCCAGCCGGTGGTAGATGGGCATGACTTGACTCCTTGTTTCGGATCGAACGCAGGAAAGGGCGGGGACTAGAGGTTGCCGCGCACCATCTGCTCGCGCTCGATGGCTTCGAAGAGGGCCTTGAAGTTACCCTTGCCGAAGCCTCGGCTACCCTTGCGCTGGATGAACTCGAAAAACACCGTCGGGCGGTCCTCGACCGGCTTGGTGAACAGCTGCAGCAGGTAACCCTCCGAGTCCCGGTCCACCAGGACCCCCAGCTGACGGATCTGGTCGCGTGCCTCGTCGATCTCGCCGACACGCTCGGGCAGGTCATCGTAGTAGGTGTCCGGGACATCGAGGAACTCAACGCCGCGCCGGCGAAGCTCGGTGACCGTGGCGATGATGTCGTCGGTGAGCATGGCGACGTGTTGCACGCCGGGCCCGCCGTTGTACTCGAGATACTCGTCGATCTGGCTCTTCTTGCGCCCCGGGGCGGGCTCGTTGATGGGGAACTTGATGGCGTAGTCGTTGTCGGACATCACGATGCTCATCAAGGCGCTGTACTCGGTCGAGATGTCCTTGTCGTCAAAGGTGATGAAGCGCTCGAAGCCCAACACGCGGCTGTACCAGTCGGCCCAGTAGTTCATCCGGCCGAGCTCGACGTTGCCGACCATGTGGTCGACGCGGATGATGCCGACGGAGTCGCCGGGGATGGGCCGCATCTCGAAGCCCGGAAGGAAGGGCCCGTCGTAGTTCTTGAAGGAAAGGAGCGAATGGATCGTGTCCCCATAGGTATGGATCGCCGCCCGGCGCACGGTGCCGTGCTCATCCTTGAGGTCATAGGGCTCGATGGCTCCCTCGGCGCCCCGCTCGAGCGCGGCGGCATAGGCCTCGTCGGCGTCCTCCACCTCGAAGGCGATGTCCCGGACCCCATCGCCGTGGCGCGCGATGAAGTCGTTCATCGGGCTCTCGGGCTTGAGCGGTGAGCTGAAGATGAAGGTGGTCTCGTTCTGGCGCAACGCCCAGGAGGTGTCGTGGCGGATTCCGGTCTCGAGCCCGGCGTAGCCGAGCTGCGAGAAACCGAACGCTTGGCGGTAGTAGAAGGCCGCCTGCTTGGCGTTGCCCACCCAGAACTCGACGTGGTGGATCCTCTTGAGTCGTAGCGGGTTGTCGGTCATCACGGAACTCCTTGGTTGACGGCGCCAGACCCGGCGCAAGTGCCCGCGAGGGGCAGCTTAGTGTACCAGGCCCTGGGGGCGGGTTAGTCGGTCTCGAGCTCGGGCAACGCCCGAAACTGCTCGAGGGCTTGGGGGTTGGCCAGCGCGTCGGTGTTGTCGACGGGGCGGCCATGGATCGTGTTGCGGACCGCCAGCTCGGAGAGCTTGCCGCTGATGGTGCGCGGCAGGTCGTCCACCGCCAGAATCTTCGCCGGGACGTGGCGCGGCGTCGTGTTGTCGCGGATCTGGGCGCGGATCTTCTGGCGCAGCGTTTCGTCGAGCCGGACCCCGTCGCGCAACCGGACGAAGAGGACGATGCGCACGTCGTCCTGCCATTCTTGTCCCACCACCAGGCACTCGACCACCTCGTCCAGGTGTTCGACCTGGCGGTAGATCTCGG
>JAGQSE010000258.1 GCA_020439725.1 Acidobacteriota bacterium | reverse complement strand
GGCGAATCACGCGCCGTGGTCGAGAGCTCGCCGCATCTCGAAGCCTTCAAGGACAAGGATGTCGAGGTCCTCTTCCTCACCGACACGGTCGACGAGTTGATGGTCCAGTCGCTCACCGAGCACCAGGGCAAGAAGCTCAAGTCGATCGGCAAAGGTACCGTCGAGCTCGGCACCGAGGAGGAGCGCGAGGCGCAGAAGAAGGCCCTCGAGGAGAAGGAGAAGGATCTCACCGGTCTTCTCGAGCGGCTGCAGAAGCTCCTCGACACCAACGTCAAACAGGTGCGGCTGACCAACCGCCTCACCACCTCGCCCGTCTGCCTGGTGGGCGCCGAGCACGATTACAGCCCGCAGATGGAACGCCTGCTCCAGAAGGGCAAGGGCGGCGGTCCCAAGCAGCGGCGGATCATGGAGCTCAACCCCGAGCACGAGATCCTGCGCAGACTCCAGAAGCGCTTCGAAAGCGACCCCGCAGACCCCAAGATCAAGGACTACGCCGAGCTCCTCTTCGGCTACGGCCTGATCGCCGAGGGCTCCGAGCTCGAGGATCCGGTGGCTTTCAACCACGCCATGGCGGAGCTCATGACCCACTCGATCTGAGCCGCGGACACCCGGTTCCCGCCCGGATACGACGAGGCCCGGCGCTTCCCCATCTCGGGAAGGCCGGGCCTCGGTCTTTCTCGGAGGGTCTTCGATCTCAACCGGCGGCGGCCAGGGCCCTCCGGGCCTCGGCGGTCACGGCGTTGACCATCCCCATGAGCCCCATGCTCTTGCCCATCGACAGCTCGCGCCCGAAGACCTCGTACACGAGGTCACAGGGAACCGCAGCGACACGCTCGAGGGGCTCGCCGGAAAGCCCGTCATCGAGGATCACCGCCAGCGCCATGGCCGAGACGCCCTGGGGGTTCTCGACCGCGAAGCGATAGCGCTGGGTACCGTCGCCCTGGGGCAACGCCCAGACGTAGGCCTCGGACTCGCAAGCCTTGACCCGATGGGACTCTGGATAGGGCTTGGTGGCGACGGCCTCGGGGACGGGCTCGAAGCGCTCGGAGATCGAGATCAGCGCCTGGATCCGGTCGACGCGGTCCGGGAAGAGCTCGAGCGTGTCGAGGATTTCCTGGAGCTTGGGGAGCTGAGCGGTCGCGGTTGCGGTCATTTCGCAGGTCCTGGTCGGGTCGGCGGTTCTCGGCTCGGGGCTCAACGCTCGACGGGAACACCCACCGAATTGCCCCACTCGGTCCAGCTGCCATCATAGTTCCGCACCTTGGGATAGCCCAGGAGGTAGGTCAGGACGAACCAGGTGTGGCTGCTGCGCTCGCCGATGCGGCAGTAGGCGATGACCTCGTTCTTCGGGTCGAGGCCCTTCTCGCCCTCGTAGATGGCCTTGAGCTCGGTGGCGGTGAGGAAGGTGCCGTTGTCCGGGTTGATGGCCCGTGCCCAGGGGACGTTGGCGGCGCCGGGGATGTGACCGCCGCGCAGCGCGCCCTCGTTGGGGTAGTCGGGCATGTGCAACCGCTCGCCGCTGTATTCCTGAGGGCTGCGGACATCGATCAGCTGGCCATGCTTTTCGAGGTGCGCGAGGACGTCGTCACGAAAGGCGCGAAGCGTTTCGTCGTCGCGCTCCGGGGCGCTGTACTCGGTGGCCGGGTAGCTCGGGACTTCCCGGGTCAGGGGGCGGCCCTCCTGCTGCCACTTGAGGCGGCCGCCGTCGAGGATCCGAGCCTTGGTGTGGCCGAAGAGCTGGAAGACCCAAAAGGCATAGGTCGCCCACCAGTTGTTCT
>JAGQSE010000257.1:7597-10570 GCA_020439725.1 Acidobacteriota bacterium | reverse complement strand
GCTGGCGCTGAGGGCGCGGCCCGCAGGCGTCGCCCGGCGCGCGCCTCAGAGCGGCGGAATGCGCAGTACCTGGCCCGGGTAGCTCTTGTCCGGATCGTTCAGCAGCGGCTTGTTGGCCTCGAAGATCACCGGGTACTTCATCGCGTTGCCATAGTGCTGCTTCGCGATCTTCGACAGCGTGTCACCGGACTTCACCGTGTAGAACGTCGCTTCCGGCTCCGGCGCCTCGACCGTCATCTGGTTGTCGACGCGCGAGATGCCCGCGGTGTTGCCGATGGCGAGCACGATCTTCTCGCTCTCCGCCTGCGACGGGGTCGTGCCGTGGAGGGTGGCCACGCCATCGTCGACGCGCACCGCGAACTCCGAAACTTCGAAGCCCATCTTCTCCACCAGCTCGGCGAGCTTGGCGGCGCGGCGGCGGTTGAACAGCTCCTGGGCCTTGCGTACGGCTTCGGGATCGTTGGCCGTGCCCTTCTCGACCTTCGGCTCCTCTTCCTTTCCAAACAGCTTCTCACCGGCACTCTTGACGAAATCGATCAGTCCCATGGGGGGATCTCCCTTCTTGGCGGTTGTCGGTTGATAGGCTCCGGGCCGGAGGTTCATCACCGCGTGGGTGCTCTGCCTCCGCCCCTTCGCCGCTTGACTATTGGATCACAAGATCGTGGATCACAAGATCGACGACGTCGAGACGCCGTCACGGACTCGTCGGGCCGTCGAGACCCTGGGGCCCAGCTCAGCGCTTGAGCCACTTGCCGAGGAGATCGACGCCCATCCGCGCAACGTCGTCGCCGATCTCGCCATCGCCGTCCTGATCCAGGAAGGCCGACAGCAGGCCGCCCATACCGCTCGGTGCCGTCTTCTGGGCCCGCGTCTGTTCGTGGCGTAGAAGACCGGCCAGGGACCCTGCGTCGAGGCCCTTCTGACGCTGCGCCTTGCCAAGAGCCCCCATCACCATCGGCGCCAGAAGCGCCATGAGCTGGCTGATCGACGCGGTGTCGAGGCCACTCATCTGGCTCAGACCGACCTCGGCGTTGCCGCGGCGCTCTCCCAGGACGTGTCGCAGGATGCCGTCACCGGGCGCCGTCGCCCCTTGACCGAGGAAACCCGAAAGGTTGTCGAGCAGGCTGCCGTCATGGTCGCGGTTGAGGGCACCGGCCAACGCCTGCGCGCCGCGGGGGTCCGAGGCGTTCTTCGCCAGGGCGCCGAGGAGGAGCGGCAGCGCCCCCGAGATCGCCTTCGAAGTCGCCTGGGGATCCGCCCCGATCGTGTCGCTGAGCTGCTGGATCGTGTCACCGCCGAGCTGGCCACCGAGGATATCGAGAATCGAGCTCATGGTCTCTCCTTGAATCTCAGGTCCGGTTGAAGGCGTCCGGCGCTTTGCCAGGGCCTTGCCGAATCGTTGGTGCAAGCCGTGTGCCCCGCTGCCGAGTACCCGAAAACCGGGAGAATCTCCCAGCCGGAACCATCGCCGGCGGTTCTTTTCCCTGGAACCCTTGGAGGCCCCGGGAGATCCTCCCACCGAGATCTCGGGCCGTGACCGGCTAGGCCAGATTCTCGGGATTGAGCGGCTCGAGAGCTGGCAGCACGAAGCGACCGTCCTTGCGCACTAGCGTATCGTCGAAATAGACCTCCCCGCCACCTTGGGCCGGGTCCATCCGCAACACCAGGTCCCAGTGGATCTGACTGCGGTTGCCGTTGAAGGCCTCGTCGTAGGCGGCACCCGGGGTGAAATGGATGCTGCCACCGATCTTCTCGTCGAAGAGGATGTCCTTCATGGGCTTCGTCACGTGGGGGTTGAGCCCGATGGCGAACTCGCCCACGTAGCGAGCGCCCTCGTCGGTGTCGAGCACCGACCGGAGGTGCTCCGGTTCGCTGCTCGTGGAATCGACCACCCGGCCGTCGCGGAAGGTGAGCCGGACGTCGTTGTGGGTCACGCCCTGATAGATCGTCGGCGTGTTGAACTGGATCGTCCCCTCGACGCTGTCACGCACCGGCGCGGTGAACACCTCGCCGTCGGGGATGTTGCGCTGCCCGCTACAACAGATAGCGGGGATCCCCGTGATGCTGAAGGACAGGTCGGTGCCCTGCGAGACCAACCGCACCCGGTCCGTCCTCTCCATCAGCTCCTTCAGGGGCTGCATCGCCTCATGGAGATGAGCGTAGTCCATCGTGCAGACCCGGAAGTAGAAGTCTTCAAAGGCTTCTGTCGACATCTCCGCGAGCTGCGCCATCGACGGCGAGGGCCAGCGGAGCACCACCCACCGCGTCTTGGGCACCCGGATGTCCATGTGCACCGGCTTCCACACCTGCTCTTCGTAGCGCCGCATCTTGTCCGGCGGCACGTCGCTGAGCTCCGAGACGTTGTCGTTGCCGCGGACGCCGACATAGGCGTCCACTCGGGACATCAACGCGATCTCGGCGGCGCGGACGATCCCGAGCTGTTCCTCCGAAGCGTGGTGCAGCAGCTGGCGATGAATGCGCTGGTTCTTGACCTGGACCACCGGATGGGCGCCGGCCGCGACCGCCGTGCGCATCAGGGTGGTGGCGAATTCCGTGGGCACGTCGATGGCGTCGATGAGCACTTTGTCCCCGGGCCCAAGGGCGCAGGAGTGCTCGATCAACACCTTGGCGAGGGCTTCGTAGCGCGGATCGATCATCGCAGCTCTCCCTCGGCGTGGTCGTTGGCCTGGGTAGGGACGGCGCGATCTTTCGGAAGGGCCATGGTCACCATACCTCGCACATCGTCTCGGGCCGCATCGGAGACCCGACCGGGCAGTTGAAGGCCTCACCGAAGGCCGGGGTGTTCGACAACGGGCCGATCACCCGATAGCGCGGCGTCGAGTGCGGGTTCGTCCGCGCCTGCAGCCGCAGCTGCTCGGGGCTCGCTACCGCGCACCACAGCTGGGCGTAGGCGACGAAGTAGAGCTGCTTTTCATCGAGACCTTGCACCAGCTCGGGGCGCTCCTCCTTCTG
>JAGQSE010000257.1:0-7478 GCA_020439725.1 Acidobacteriota bacterium | reverse complement strand
TAGAGATCGCGGACGCAGGCGGCGCGCTCGTCGAAGCGCTCGCCGACCTCCGGCTCCCACCACTCGCGGAGCAGGCCCTGGGCGTCAAACTTGCGACCCGAATCGTCGAAGCCGTGGGTCAGCTCATGGCCCATCACCGCACCGATACCGCCAAAGTTGAGCGCCATCGGGAAGTCGCGGTGGAATACCGGCGGCTGCAGGATTCCCGCCGGGAAGACCATCTCGTTGAGGAGCGGGTTGTAGTAGGCGTTGACCGTCGGTGGCGTCATGCCCCACTCGCTGCGGTCCACCGGTTGACCGACCCGCTTGTGCTGACGGTCGTACTCGAACTCCTGCGCCGCCAGCGCATTGGTGAAGTAGCTCCCGGGGACCAGCTCGAGGGCCGAGTAGTCGCGCCACTTGTCCGGGTAGCCGATCTTGTTGGCGATGGCTTCCGCCTTCTCGAGGGCGCGCTGGCGGGTCGTCTCGTCCATCCAAGAGAGCTGCGGCAGGTTGGCCTCGAAGGCGCTCTCGATCCCGCGGATCATGTCCACGGCGACCTTCTTGCTGTCGCCGGCGAAGTACTTGGCCACGTAGAGCTTGCCGAGGTCCTCACCGACCGCCTCGTCGGTGGCCGTGACACAGCGCTTCCAGCGCACCTGGTTTTCCTGCTGGCCGGCCAGGCGATGACCATAGAAGGCGAAGTTCTCGGCCACCACCTCGGGCGTCAGGAGCTCGGCGGTACCGTGGATCAGCTGCCACCGCAGGTACGAGCGGAGCGTCGCGAGCTCGGTGTCGGCAAGGATCTTCGACAGCCCCTTGAAGAACTCCGGGACCGCCACGGTCACCGTCTCCGGTGGGTTGAAGCCGGCCCCCTGCCACAGCTGCTCCCAAGGCATCTTCGGCGCCAGCTGGTGGAGCTCGGCGAGGGAGAGCTTGTTGTTCCAGCGCTCGATGTCACGCAGCTCGGCGACGGGCCGCGACACCTTGGCGAGCTCGGTCTCGAAGTCGACGATCCGAGTCGCCTCGGCCTCCGACGCCGCCGAAACGTCTTCGTCCGTCACACCGCCGAGGAGGTCGAGCATCTTCGCGACGTGGGCACGATAGGCGTCCAAAAGCTCCTGGCTGGCGTCGTCGTCCCGCAGGTAATAGTCGCGCTCGGGCAAACCGAGACCGCCCTGCATGTAGAGGAAGGCGTAGACCGTCGGATCGTCGAAGTCAGGCAGCACGCCGCTCTCGAGGAAGCTGCCGATGCCGCGCCGGTGAAGCTCACCGGCCAGCTGGAGCAGCGCTCCCAGGTCCTCGGCGCGATCGATCTGCTCGAGCCAGGGCTGGAGCGGCGCCATGCCCGCGGCCTTGACGGCCGCTTCGTCCATGCAGCTGCCGTAGAACACGCGGGACAGCTGCCCGCCCTCCTCCGCGGCGGCCGGCGCTGCACCCTGGGTGTCCGCCGCCGGAGCCTCCAGGAGGTCGTGGAGCGCTTCCTTGTTCTTCTCCTGGAGCACCGAGCCGACCCGGGTCCAGCGCGCCTGGTCGGAGGGCAGCTCGGTCGAGTCGACCCAGCCGCCGCAGGCGTAGCGGTAGAAGTCCTGGCAAGGATCCGCCGAGGTGTCCATGGCGTTGCTGATGGTCTTGGCGACCTCGGCCACGTCGAGGGCGTCAGGGGCTGGCGTGGGCGCTGCCGGCGGCTTCGGTGCACAGGCGACGAAGCCGGCCAGTGTCAACGCCGCACACGCGACGACGACGGGAGCGAGGCGGTTGGGCGGATGGGAGCTCATGAAGTGGGTCCTCCGGCGCCCCGAAGGGCCATGGCGTGGGCCGGGGCGCTGCTCGACGGTCGAGACGCGGGAATCCGGCGGGGAAGTTTCACAAAGAATTGAAGGTTCTGAAGCCGTCATGTATAGTCCGCGCTCGTGAGCACTGTACCCCAGGTCCGCGAGGCCTTCGTCCAGCTCTGGGGCGCTCTAGGTCCCTTCTGGGGAGTTTCCCCGACCACGGCGCGGGTCTTCGGTTGGTTGCTGTCGCAGCCCGAGGGGGCCGACGCCGAGGACATCATGAAGGCCCTCGACCTGAGCCGCGGCGCCGTCAGCATGGCGTGCCGCGATCTCCGCAACTGGGGACTGATCTTCCCGGAGCGGACCCCCGGTTCCAGGCGAGTATTCTACCGCCCGGAAACCGACCTCGAGAAGGTTACCCGAAACGTCGTCCAGATCCGTAAGCAGCGCGAGTGGGATCCGATCCGCGAGCATCTGGCGCGCTGGATCCCCGACCTTCAGGCCGACGATTCCGAGGAGGCCGCGGTCTTCCTCGAGCGGCTCAAGGCCATCGAGGCCCTGGTGACCATGGCCGACACCATGGCCGAGGCCTTCTTGAAGGGCGGCGGGGTCGGCAGTTTCGGGTTCAAGGTGCTCGCCGGCGCCGGTGCCGGTCGCGCCGCCACCAGCCGCCACTCGGCGGGCCGCCACTCCACCGGGCGCCACGTCCGCGGCAACAAGGGATGACCTCGATGGGAACCGGAGCCGTCAAACCCGCGGGCTCGCCCGAGCTCTTGACCCGCCTGTCCGACCTCTCCTCGGAGCATGGCAACGACCCGCTGGCCGAGTCCTTGCTGTCGCTGGCGGCCTTCGTCCACACGGACCTCGAAACCGTCGAGCTGAGCCTCGAGCAGATCGAGCGCCCGGGCACCGTCGTCGGGTTGTCGGGCCGCCACCTGCTCGCCCTCGCGGGCAAGCGGCTGCGGCCGCTGTGTGTCGCCCTGGCGGCGCGTATCGGCAGCGGCTTCAACGGCGCTGTCCTCGACCTCGCGGTCGCCGTCGAGCTGGTACACAACGCGACGCTCCTCCACGACGACGTCGTCGACCTGTCGAGCCAACGCCGCGGCGCCACCACCGCGCGATCCGAGTACGGCAATGCCGCCTCGATCTTCGCCGGCGACTGGCTGCTCGTCGAGGCGCTGCGCCGGGTTCATCGCTCGGGGATTCCGGGTCGCCTCGAGAGCCTGCTGTCGACCATCGAGGAGATGATCTTCGCCGAGTCGCTCCAGCTCGAGCACCGGGGTCGCCTCGACAGCGGCCGCCAGGTCTACTTCCGCGTCGCCGAGGGCAAGACCGCTGCGCTGTTCCGGTGGGCCATGTACAGCGGCGGCCGCGCCGGCGGCCTCGACGAGGAGCAGTGTCTGGCTCTCGACAGCTACGGCCGGCACCTGGGCATCGCCTTCCAGGTCACCGACGACCTCCTGGACCTGACCGGTGACACCCAGGTGACGGGCAAGGCCCTCTTCACCGATCTCTTCGAGGGCAAGATGACCTACCCGCTGATCCTCGCCCTCGAGCGCGACGCCGAGCTCCATGACCTGCTGGCGGAGACCCTCGCCGAGGGTCCCGAAGCGACCACGTCCCCGGCGGTCTACGAGCGGGTGCTCGCCTCGCTGCACGACACCGGCGCCGTCGACAGCTGCCGCGAGCTCGCCTCGCGGCGTGCCAGCGAGGCCATCGACAGCCTGCGGGTGCTCCCCGATCGTCGCGCTACCCGAGCCCTCGCCACCGTCGCCGAAGCCACCGTCAACCGCACCCGCTGAAGAGCTCAGGAATCGTGTCTTTCGCCGCCCACCCCCAGGCATTCCCGCGACCGGTCCGAGCCGGTCAGCGCCCCGGAGCTACCACGAACCATGCGTTCGCGGGCACCGGGTGGTCTTCCCCTCGCCCCGGCGTCCGCCGCCGGAGCAACCGAGGTCAACCGCAGGTGTCCGCGCCCGCCGTCGGCACCCAGAGGACTTCCCATGGCTGAACAAAAGAGCGTCACCAGTCGGATCTCCGGCTTTTACAAGCACCCCCTGAGGCGCCGGCTGCAGATCATCTCCGAGACCGGTCTGTTGTCGGAGGACTCGCGCCGACACCTCGAGGGCGGTGGCTACCTGGAGACCGCCGTGGCGGATCGCATGAGCGAGAACGTCATCGGCTGCCACGGGCTGCCGCTGGCGCTGGCGCTCAACTTCCGGGTCAACGGCCGCGACGTGCTCGTCCCGATGTCCGTCGAAGAGCCCTCCATCGTCGCCGCCGCCTCCAACGCCGCGCGCCTGGTGCGGCTGTCGGGAGGTTTCTTCGCCGAGGCGACCCCTTCGGTCATGACCACCCAGGTGCAGCTCGACGAGGTGCCCGAGCCCGAGCGGGCCGAGGAGATCCTTCTCGCCGCGCGCGAGGAGCTGCTGGCCACCGGCAACGCCGCGATCCCCAACATGGTCCGGCGTGGCGGCGGCTGCCGTGACTTCGAGGTTCGCGTCCTCGACGTCGCCGACGGGATCGTCGTGGTCCATTTCCACGTCGAGGTGGGCAACGCCATGGGCGCCAACCTGGTCGATACGGTGGCCGAGGCGGTGGCGCCACAGGTCCAGCGCCTGATCGGCGGTCGCGTCGGTCTGCGCATTCTCACCAACCTGCCGGTGCGCCGGCTGGTGCGCGCCACGGCGCGGGTCAGCGCCCAGGCGGTCGGTGGCGACGAGATGGCCGAAGGGATCGTCCGCGCCAGCCACTTCGCCGAGCTCGACCACTTCCGCGCCGTCACCCACAACAAGGGCGTGATGAATGGCATCGACGCCGTCGCGCTGGCGACGGGTCAGGATTGGCGCTCCATCGAAGCCGGTGCCCATGCCTACGCCGCCCTCGGCGGTAAGTACGGCCCGCTGGTGGTCTGGCGGCACACCGACGACGGCATCGAGGGCGTGCTCGAGATGCCCATGGCGGTCGGCACCGTCGGTGGCTCGACCCAGGTCCATCCGGGCGTCCGCGCCGCCTTCGAGCTGATGCAGCTCCAGGACGCCGGCGACCTGGCGGAAGTCATGGCCGCCGCCGGCCTGGCCTCGAACCTCGCCGCCTTGAAAGCCCTCGCCGGCGAGGGGATCCAGCGCGGTCACATGCGGCTCCACCACCGCAAGGCGGCGCTCCTCGCCGAGGCCGAAGCGGCCCACGGCGGCCAGCTCGAGGGCGAGCGCCGATGATCGACTCCGCCGCCCGCAGCGTGGGCGGCCCCCGCAGTCCGGAGGGTCCGCGGTCGAACCCGGCGGACGGCTCCGGCGCGATGTTCGACGCCATCGCCGAGCGCTACGACCGTCTCAACCGGATCCTGTCGCTGGGCGTCGACGGCCGTTGGCGTCGCCAGGCGGTCGAAGCCTTGGCCCTGCCCCGGCGGGCCCGCGTCCTCGACCTGGCCACCGGCACCGCCGACCTGGCCCTGCTCATCGCCCGCCGGCATCCCGACGCCCGGGTCGTGGGTACCGACCCCTCGGCGCGCATGCTCGACATCGGCCGCCACAAGGTCGCCGCGGGGGGGCTCGCCGAGCGTGTCCGCCTCGATAGCGGCGACGCCCAGAGCCTGCGTTTCGAGGACGACCACTTCGACGGCGTGAGCATCGCCTTCGGTATTCGCAACGTCCCCGACCGGCCGCGGGCGCTGCGCGAGATGGCGCGGGTCACCCGCCCCGGCGGCCGGGTGGTGATCCTCGAGCTGTCGGAGCCCCGCAAGGGCCTTCTCGCCTGGCCGGCGAGGTTCTATATCCAGACCCTGGTGCCCTGGCTCGGAGCCCTGCTTTCGGGTGCCCGCGAATACCGATACCTGCAGCGCTCGATCGCGGCCTTTCCGGCGGCCGAGGATTTCGCCCGCACGATGCGAGACGCCGGGCTCGAGGTCCTCGAGGTCCGGCCATTGACCTTCGGCGTCTGTCATCTCTTCGTGGCGACCCCCGCGGAGGCCGGGTCGTGAGCGGCCCCGGCGTCCTCCTCAAGAGCCGGGGGGAGGCACCGGCCCTCACCCCGCCGGCGGCGGAGCTCGAAGACTTCGTGGGCGAGCAGCTGGCCGGGCGCTTGAGCCGCCCCGGCATCCTGATGCTCACCATTCCCGCCCCGGTGGCGCCGCCGGAGGTTCTGCTCCAGGGCGTCGAGGCGGGTGAAGACGGGGTCTTCTGGGCGTCCTCGAGCGGCGCTAGCCTGGTCGGCGTGGGTTCCTGCCACCACCTGGCGCTGTCCGGCGACAAGCGATTCGAACAGCTTCGCACCCGGTCCCGGGAGCTCTTCTCGCGCCTCGAAGCTCTCACCTATCCGGGCCTCGAAGCGCCCCGACCGCGCTTCCTCGGCGGTCTCAGCTTCGCCGTCGGTAGCGCCGACAGAGGGCCGTGGCGGGTGTTCGGCGACGGCTCCTTCACCCTGCCCCGCTGGCTGTACCGCAGCGACGGGCAAACCGCCACCCTGAGCATCACCCTGGACGGCTCCGCCGACGAAACCCCGGGAGTGGTCCTCGGCGAGCTCGCGGCCCGGCTGGAAAGGCTCGAAACCGCGGCGACGGAGCCCGAGGCGGCCCTCGCCGACCTCGGCGGGCACGCGGTACCGGTGGCCGTCGATCAGCTGCCGGAAGAGCTCTGGGCGGCTCAGGTCGAGGCGATCCGCGACGCCATCGCCGGCGGCCGTTTCCGCAAGATCGTCGCCGCCCGGCGCGCCGACGTCACCTTCTCCGACGAGCTCGAGCCGGCGGCGCTGCTCGCCCGGCTGGTGACCTGCGGCCCCCACTGCCGGCGCTTCGCCTTTCTCCGCCCCGGCGCCGCCTTCCTCGTCGCCAGCCCCGAACGGCTCATCGAGCGCCACGGCCGGAGCGTGTCGACGGAGGCTCTGGCGGGCTCCATCGGTAGCGGTCCCCAGCAGGCGGTGCGGCTGCTCCGGAGCACCAAGGACAGGAGCGAACACCAGCTGGTGGTCGAGCACATCGTCGCCCGGCTGTCGCCGCTGTGCCGGGGGCTCGATTGGAGCCGCGAGCCACAGATTCGGGAGCTGCGCAACCTCCTTCACCTGCACACGCCGATCCGGGGCGAGCTGCGCGCCGACACCCACGTCCTCGACCTCCTCGAGCGGCTGCATCCGACACCGGCCGTCGGCGGCGTGCCGGCGGCCGCGGCGACGCGCTGGATCGCCGAGCATGAGGCGCGGCCCCGGGGCTGGTATTCCGGCCCCGTCGGCTGGTTCGACGCCGCGGGCGACGGCGAGTTCGACGTCGCGCTCCGCTCGTGCCTGTTGTCGGGCAAGGAGGCCCTGGTTTACGCCGGCGCCGGCATCATGCTCGACTCGGATCCCCGTCTCGAGTACCAGGAGACCGAGCTCAAGCAGCGCTCGCTCCTGGCCGCCCTGGGGGTCGGCGGCTGACCCGCCGACGGCGGCCATGACCCCGGATCCGAAGCCACCCGGTCCCGCCGGAGCCCCGGCCAACCTGCTCAGTCAATGGGCTCGAGCCCTGATCGACGCCTTTGTCGGAGCCGGCGTCTCCGAGGTGGTGATCAGTCCCGGCTCGCGTTCGACGCCCTTCGTCGCCGCCGTCGCGAGCCGGTCCGACGTGCGTTGCCACGACGTCGTCGACGAGCGCTCCGCCGCTTTCTTCGCCCTCGGCCAGGCCCGCCTCACCGGCCGGCCGACCCTCCTGCTCTGCACCTCGGGAACCGCCGGCGCCAACTACCTGCCGGCGGT
>JAGQSE010000256.1 GCA_020439725.1 Acidobacteriota bacterium | reverse complement strand
CCCGAGGCGCCGGTCCATTCTGTTGTAGGGGCGGGTTTCAAACCCGCCCTCTGGTCCTTCCCCTACACCTCCGTCACGGCGTCCGAGGCGCTCGACGTCTCGGACCGCGGCTGCAGCGTCCGGCGCACCGTGGCGGTGACGGCCTCGCGGGCGTCGTCGAACAGGGTGTAGAACACCGGCACCACGAGGAGCGTCAACAGCGTCGACGCGGTCATGCCGCTGATCAGCGACAAGCCGAAGCTGGTGTAGCTCAGACCGACGTCGGTCCTGCCGTTCAAGGTCAGCGGCACCGTCGCACAGATGGTCGTCAGCGCGGTCATCATGATCGGCCGGAAGCGCCGATCGGCGGCGGTGAGGACCGCCTCGCGGCGCTCCATGCCTTCACTGCGCAGGCGGTTGATGTAGTCGATGAGCACGATGCCGTTGTTGACCACGACACCGATCAGGAGCACCGCCGCCACCCCGCCCAGGAAGTCGATGTCGAGACCGGTGACGACGTGGCCCCAGACCACGCCGATGAAGGCGAGCGGGATGGTCAGCACGATCGACAGCGGCAGGATGAAGCTCTCGAAGAGGAACGCCATCAACAGGTAGATGAAGACGATCGACAGGAGGGCGGCGAAGCCGAGGCTCTTGAGGTCTTCGTCGGCGGAGGCCTTCGCGGGCACGCCGTGGGTGACGCCTTCGGGCAGGTCGATGCGCTCCATCAAGGCGTCGAGGCGCTTTCTCACCGCGCTTTCTGCGCCCTCCTCGAGCTCGACGGCGATGGTCGCCGAGGTCCGCTTGTCGCGGCGGAAGATGGCCCGCGGTGCCGGTGAGAACTCGGTCTGGGTGATCGCCGACAGCGCCACCGCGTCGCCGCTGGCGGTGGGCACGGCGAAGTCGTTGAGCTCCGCGAGGCTTTCGCGGTTTTCCTCGCGGAAGCGTACCCGCACCGGGATCTCGCGGCCGTCGCGGTAGTACTTGGGCAGGCTCTGGCCGCGCAAGGCGTAGCTCACCACGCCGGCCACCGCCTGGGGATTGACCCCTTGCTGCTGCGCGCGGTCGCGATCAACCACCAGCGCCAGCTGGTTGGGGCTCGCTTCGTCGCTCTTCTGGATCCCGACGACTCCGGGGACCGTGCGGAAGATCTCCTCGAGGTCGCGCCGCACCTGGTCGACGGCTTGCGCGTCGTCGGCATACAGCTGGATGCAATGGATGCTCTTCTCGTCGCAGTCCCCGACCCGGCTCTGCTCGCCCGTGTAAGCGGTGACCCCGGGTGCTTCGGGGAGCGCGTCGAGCAGCTCCTGGGTGATCTCGCGCGGCGTCGTGTCGGTGGTGCGCGGCGAGTGGAACCACGCCTGGATCTCACCGTTGCTCCGGTTGTGCCCGATGTAGAAACCGTCCAGGTCCCAGCGCTCGCGGTTGGCGAGGATCACCTGCTCGGCGGCGCGGAAGTAGCGCGCCGCGTCTCCCAGGGTGTAATTCGAAGGCATCGTCGCCTGGAGCTCGATGCCGGCCTTCTCGCTGTCCTGCTGCGGCACGAACTCGACCACCTTGAAGGCGGCGCCGGTGGCGATGGTCAGCACCAGGATGGCCAGCGCCAGGTCGAGGCGCCGCCCGAGAAAGACGCCCAGCATCCGGCCGTAAGCGTGGTTGACGCGCCCGAGGGTCGCCTCGTATCCGGTCTTGAGCACTCCGTCGAGCCGTTGGTGCGCCCTGCGGAAAGCCGAGGGCTCGCCGTGGGAGCCCGAGCGGGGCAGTGTCAGGTAGGCCGCCAGCGGCACGAAGACCAGTGCCACCACGAGCGAGGCCGCGAGCGCCACCGAGATCGGGATCGACAGCCGCAGCAGGAAGAACTGCGCCTGGCCCTGGACCAGCGACACCGGCAGGAAGACCGCGATCGTGGTCAGCGTCGCCATGACGATGGCGAGCGAGATCTCGCCGGCGCCGCGCACCGCAGCCTCGCGCCGTGACAGCCCGAGCCGGTGCAGCCGGTGGATGTTCTCGGCCACCACCACGGAGTTGTCGACCAGCAGGCCGACACAGATCATCAAGCCCAGGAGCGTCAGGAAGTTGAGCGTCTCGCCGGCGAAGTACATCGTGGTCAGGGCGATGAGCATCGACAGCGGGATCGACAGGGTGATGATCAGCGTCATGCGCATTCGGCGCAGGAAGACGAAGAGCACCACCATGGCGAAGAGGGCGCCGATACGGCCGCTGTCGAAGAGCGAGCGCAGCGAGGAGAGGATGATCTTCCCCTGGTCGAAGATGGGCACGATGAGGATGTTCTTGAGCCGCGGGTTCTCCTGCATCGCGTCGACCGTCGCGGAGATGCGACGGCTGACCTCGAGGGTGTTGGCCTGGCCCTCCTTGAACACCATCACCGCCACCGCGGGTTTGCCGTTGACCCGCGCGACGTAATCCTTCTCGGGCTCGCGATAGCTCACCGTGGCGATGTCGCGGAGCCGAACCGACGGTCCCACCAGGCGGTTTTCGAGGGATTCGAGGTCCGGGTAGCGCGCCACCGAGCGAAGCAGCAGCTTGTCGTCGCCGTCGCGCACGTTGCCGCTCGCCATGGTGAAGTTGTCGGTGCCCAGGTCCTGGGCCAGCTGGTAGATGTTGAGACCCGCCGCGGCGGTCTTCTGACGGTCCGCCTCGATGAGGATCTCCTTCTCCTCGAGACCGTTGGGCTCGACCGAGGCGACGCCGTCGAGGCGCTCCAGGGGCAGGACGATCTCGTTCTGGATCAGGTGATAAGCGTCGGTGAGCTCCGGATCGACCGCCAGACCGACCATGAACACCGGCACCGAGGACAGGTCCGCCTTGCGGATGAACACCTTGTCGGCGTCTTCGGGGAGCTGCGGGCGCACCCGCTGGATGCGGTCGCGCACCTCGCGGTAGGCGACGTCCATGTCGACGCCCTGTTTGAAGGTGAGAAAGATCGCGCCGCGGTTGCTGCCGGACAGCGAGTTGAGCTGGTCGAGCCCACGCACCGTGCTGAGCTCGTCCTCGAGGGGCTTGACGATCTTGTCGAGGACCTCCTCGGGTAGCGCGTCGGGCCACGGCACGACGACGTTCAAGAACGGCGCCGTAAAGCCTTGGGGGAAGGTCTCGAGGGGGATGCCGACGGCGGCCACCAGCCCGACCACGAGGATCGTGGCGATGAGCACCAGGACGGTGATCGGCCGCGACAGCGAAAAGCGCGGCAGCCACCCTTCCCAGCGATCGTGGACGGGGCTCATGCGGTCTCTCCTTCGAGGCCGTAGCCGGGGTCCGCCGGCACCTCGTCGCGGCGGGCCAGGATCCTCTCGCGCAAGCGGTCGACCCGGTCGTAGATGACCGGGATGATGATCAGCGTCAGCACCGTCGACGAGATCAACCCGCTGATCACCGCCACCGCCATGGGCGTGCGGATCTCGGCACCGTCACCGAGACCCAGGGCCATGGGCAGGAGTCCGAGCACCGTCGTCGCGGTGGTCATCAGGATCGGTCTGAGGCGGACGGTGCAGGCGGTGACGATGGCCTCCTCGGGGGCCAGACCGCGGGCGCGGAGGGTGTTGACGTAGTCGACGAGCACGATGGCGTTGTT
>JAGQSE010000012.1 GCA_020439725.1 Acidobacteriota bacterium | reverse complement strand
CCCTATTACCCGGACTATCCGGGGCACCTCACCGGCAAGCTGATCCACGGCATCAGTGGCGGGTATCACAAGCTTTACCGGCCCGAGGAGGACGTGCGCCAGATCACCGCGCTCTATGATTCCGAGGTGCATTATGTCGACCGCTTCATCGGTCGGCTGCTCGAGTCCCTCGACCCCACGGTCCGCGACAACACGCTGATCGTCTTCACCGCCGACCATGGCGAGGAGCTCTACGACCACCACGGCTGGAAGCACGGCCAGACGCTGTACGAGGAGCAGATCCACGTGCCCCTCATCTTCCGCTGGGACCGCCGTTTGCCTCCAGGCCGACGTCTCGACGGCACGGTCCGGCTGGTCGATCTGGTACCGACGGTGATGGCGGCCCTGGGCCAGGCGCCGGACCCTGCCTGGCAGGGTGAGAACCTGCTGCCGGCTCTCGAGGGCGATTCTGCGCTGCCGCGCCGGCCGGCCTTCGCCCAGAACCTGAGCTCGGGGCCGATCCGTGCCGCTTCGGTCCTCGACCGCGAGAAGCTGATCTTTTTCAACCGCCGCACGCCCTTCGATCCACCGGACAAGCTGCAGGAGCACCTGTGGAAGATCGACCTCGAGCGGATGGCGGACGTCGAGCTATATGATCTCGACCAGGATCCGCACGAGAAGGACAACCTGGCGGCGGAGAAACCCGACGACGTCCGGCGGCTGGCGCCGGTGATCCACCGGTACCTCGATCGCCGGCTCGCGGGCTTGCGGCTGGCCGTCGAAGGCCTCGAACCGGGGGCGCGGCTGGTGGCCCGGGTACGCTTCGAGCAGCCCGCCGACGAGTGGCGGTCCTATTTCCTGGCGCCGCAGGACGGGGTCCGGCTCGCCGGCCGAGAGCTCGAAGTCGAATGGGTGGGCGGCCCGCCGGCGGCTCCCGGGAGGGGCGTCCTGATCGAGGGGGACCTCGGTGCCGTCACCATCGTGTCGGCCACCCTCGACGGCGAGCCGATGCCGGCGTCCGCGATTCAGGTGGGCGAGGGTCGTCCCTACGAGGGCGGCGCCCTGGCGGAGACCTCCCTAAGGGCTCATACCTGGCCGCCAGCGCCTCCGGAGGGGACCGTGCTCCGCGTGTGGTTGCCGGGTGAGGAGCCGGTGGGTGGAGAGGCTCCGGAGAACGCCGAGACCCGCCGGCGTCTCAAGGCGCTGGGCTACTTGTGAGGATCGACCAGCCATGATCACCGCACCGGGTGTCACCGCCGAGCCCATCGCCCGCAAGGCGCTGGTGCTGGCGCCGCACTACGATGACGAGATCCTCGGATGCGGCGGCCTGGTGATGCGCTGGCTCGAAGGTGGCGCGGACGTCGCGGTGCTCTTCCTCACCGACGGTGCCGGCGGCGTCGAGGATGTCGATGATCGCGCGGCCTATGGAGCGACCCGCCGGGCCGAGGCGGACAATGTCGCGGCGAGCTTGGGGCTCCGAGTCGTGGCCCACCTGGGTCTCGCCGACGGTAGTCTGGCGCAGCAAACCGAGGACCTGGCCGCCTCGCTTACCGAGGCCCTCGTCGCCGAAGCTCCGGACACCGTCCTGGTGCCTTCGCCTCTCGAGGCCTCCGAAGACCATCGGGCGACCTTCGCCGCGCTCCACGAGGCGCTCGCCCCCATACGTCCGGGCCACGCCCTGGCTGCCGTGGCCGAGGACCTTCAAGTCCTGGTCTACGAGGTCAACCATCCCCTTTACCCGAACCTGCTGGTCGACGTCGGGGCTACCCTGCCCGCCCTCGAGCGGGCCATGGAGCTCTACGCCAGCCAGCAGCGCCGGCACGACTACTGGAGCGCCGCGCTGGGGCTCCGCCGCTTCCGTACCCAGACCCTGGGCCCCGACGTCGAGGCGGCCGAGGCCTATGTCGCTCTCGGCCTCGGCGACTTCACCACTCGCAGCCCTGCGCAGCTGGTCCGCCATTTCGGCGGTTCGGCAGAGGTCCTCGAGGTCCACACCGGCCCCCGGCTCTCGGTGGTGGTGCGCACCTGCGACCGGCCCGAGCTCCTCGCGGAGGCGTTGAGGAGTCTCGCCGAGGGCAGCTACCGCCGGGCGGAGGTCGTCCTGGTCAACGACGGCGGTGCTCCCCCGAAGGTCCCGGGCGGCTTTCCCCTGCCCGTCGTCCGCGTCGACTTGCCCGACAACCGCGGTCGCGCCGCCGCGGCCCAGGCCGGGGTCGAGGCGGCGACGGGAGACTGGCTGTGCTTCCTCGACGACGACGACCTGGCGGCGCCGGAGCACCTGGCGACGCTCGCCGGTCTCGCCTCGGCGGCTGGAGTTCGCGTCGCGTACACCGATGCGGCGGTGGGGATCTACGCGCTCGGCGACGCGGGAGGCTGGAGCTGTGTCGAACGGCGGCTGCCCTACAGCCGTGACTTCGACCCGGACCTCCTGCGGCTCGACAACTACATCCCCTTCAACACCCTCGTCATCGAGCGCTCTCTGGTGCTCGACACCGGTGGCTTCGATCTCGACCTGCCGTTCTTCGAGGACTGGGACCTGCTCATCCGCCTCGCCGCTCGGACTCGCTTCCATCACCTCGCCCGCGTCACCTGCGAGTACCGCCATTTCCGCAGCGG
>JAGQSE010000255.1 GCA_020439725.1 Acidobacteriota bacterium | reverse complement strand
CGGTCGCCGCCGACGCGAGCGGTAGGCCCCGAGCCGCCGTCGCCGTCTACTGCATCCTCGCCGACGGCGACGAGCTGTGGATGAGCACCTCCGAGGGTCTGAGCCGGATGAACCGGACGACCGGCGACGTCCGCACCTTCGGCGCTGGCGACGATCTCCACGGCAACCGTTTCGACACCGCCGCCTGCTATCGCAGCCCCAGCGGCGAGCTCTTCTTCGGCGGCACCTTCGGCTTTCACTCCTTCGACCCCAAGGACATCCACGACAACCCACACGTACCGCCGGTGGCCCTGACCGCGGTCTATGTCCTCAACCGCAAGCTCCAGCAGCGCCAGCTGCCACCGGCGGTCGAGCGGCTACGGCTGTCCTACCGCCAGAACCTGCTGACCTTCGAGTTCGCCGCCCTCGACTTCGACAATCCCGAGCGCAACCTCTACTCCTACCGTCTCGAGGGCTTCGATCGCGACTGGGTCGACGCCGGTCATCGGCGCAGCGCGGTGTACGCCAATCTGCCCCCGGGGGAGTACACCTTCCATGTCCGTGGCTCGAACAACGACGGCGTCTGGAACGAGGCCGGCGTCACCTTGCCCCTGACCATCCGACCACCCCTCTTGCGGAGCGGTTGGGCCTACACGGCCTACGCGCTCTCGCTCGTCGGCCTGGTGGCGCTTCTGCTGCGCGCCCACGGCCGGCGGATCCGGCAACGCGGCGAAGACCTGCGCAAGACGGAGGAGCTCGAGCGTGCGCGCTCGCTCCAGCTGTCGATGTTGCCGCGCGAACCGCCGCGACTGCCCGAGCTCGACATCGCGGTCCACATGGAGACCGCCACCGAGGTCGGCGGCGACTACTACGACTTCTTCCCGCAAGACGACGGCAGCCTCTTCATCGCCATCGGTGACGCCACCGGACACGGGTTGTCGGCGGGGATGATGGTGTCCATGACCAAGATCGCCCTGCGCTCCCTCGACGTTCGGGCCCCGGCCCGGATCCTCGACCGGTTGAGCAGCATCCTCCACGAGATCCACCCGAGCGGTCTGCGCATGGCCCTCGGGCTGGCCTTGATCCGCCGCCAAGAAGTCGAGATCTCCTCCGCCGCGATGCCACCGGTCCTGGTCTACGACCGTCGGAGCCGGCGCGTCGAAGAGGTGCTGCTACCGGCCCTGCCGTTGGGGGGGCGCTTGCCGCAGCCCTACCCCGAGCGCACGATCCCGCTGGCCCCTGGGGATACGCTGGTGCTGATTTCGGACGGTCTGCCCGAGCGCCGCAACCCCTTCGACGAATGTCTCGGCTACCGTCAGGTCGAGGAGTGCCTGGCGGAGCACGGCGAGCGGAGCGCCCAGGAGATCCTCGACGCGCTGGTCGACCTCGGGGAGCACTGGGCCGGCGGTCGGCCGCCCGAGGACGACGTCACGGTACTGGTGGTGCAACGCCGCCCCGAAGACGCGTGAACCCTCGACGCGTCTGTGCGTAGGTAGAGACCGGATAGAAAGTCGCCGAGAGGAGCGCCGGGCGGGACGACGCTCCAAGACTGCTAGGATTCACCGATGGTGCCGTCGCGGGCCGTCGCTCGTTCCGCGTCCCCCGGACCGCGCCGGCCGAGGATCGATCTGGCGATTCGAGGAGGAGCACAAGGCGGTGATGCCCACGCCGAAACTCCAACACCGATCCGCTGCTCGCAGCCATCTTGCGAGGCATCAGCGGACCCACGGCTTGGCTCTCCCGGCCTTCCTCGGCCTGGCCCTTGCGCTGGCTTCGAGCCTCGGCTGCACCCCTTATTTCGATCCCAGCACGCGGACCGTGCGGAGCGAGATCTCCGCCCACGGCCTCGATCCCGACCAGGTCCTCGTCCCCTTCCAGCTGACTCCGGAGATGCGTAGCTGGGTACACGGGGTGGTGCCCGACCACCTGCCGCCGGACCAGCGGGCGCAAGCGCTGCTCGAGGCCCTGGTCCAGCTCGACGGGCTCAACCTGCAATACAAACCCGACGTCACCGGCACCGCCGCCGAGGTGTTCGAGACCCGCCAGGCCAATTGCCTCGCCTTCACCCACCTGTTCATCGCGATGGCGCGCGCGATCGGTCTCAACGCCTATTTCCTCCAGGTCGAAGACATCGAGACCTTCGCCCAGGAGGGCGATCTGGTCATCAACGCCGGGCACATCACCGCGGGCACCGGACCTTCCACCGCGCCTCGGGTCCTCGACTTCAGCGATCGCACCGACATCGTCTACCGCAACGTCCGCAAGATCAGCGACCTCCGGGCCATCGCGTTGTTCTACTCGAACCGCGGAGCCGAGCGGATCCGCCGGCACGATCCCGAGGCTGCGCTGCCGTGGCTCGAGACCGCCACGCGGCTCGACCCACACCTCGCCGACGGCTGGGTCAACCTCGGCGTGGTCCTGCGGCGCCTGGGAGACACCGAGGGCGCCGAGGCCGCCTACCGCCGGGCTCTCGAGGAGGATCCCCACAAGGCCGCCGCCTACCACAACCTGGCCGCGCTCTATCGGCACATCGGGCGCGAAGACCTGGTCCAGCCCCTGCTCGAGGCGGCAGACCAGGCCAAAAACCGCAACCCCTTCACCTATCTGCGACTCGGCGACATCAACCTGATGCGTGGCAACCTCGACGCCGCCGAGCGCTTCTACCGGCGCGCCGCCCAGCTCGACCCGGAGCTCGCCGCGGCGTGGGCGGCCCTCGGTGATTGGGCGGCGCGGAGCGGCAAGGAGCGCGCCGCACGGCGCTGGCTCCACCACGCACAGCGGCTCGACGCGGATGATTCGCGCGCCGCGGCCCTGGCACGCCGGCTCGGCGAAGCGGGCTCCTGAGCCGCTGCCCGCGGCAGATCCCTCAAGCGCGCTGGTGAGGAAAGGCCAGGACCTCGTCGAGGCAGGAGGCGCCGGCGGCGAGCAGGATCAACCGGTCGACTCCGAGCGCGACCCCGGCACACTCGGGCAGGCCATGGGCGAGTGCGGCGAGCAAGCGCTCGTCGACGGGGACCTGCGGTAGCCCGCGGTCGCGGCGGCGAGCGAGATCGGCCGCGAAGCGCCGGCGTTGCTCCGCCGGGTCGCGCAGCTCGTGGTAGCCGTTCGCCAGCTCGACCCCCTCGACATAGGCCTCGAAGCGCTCGGCAACCGCCTCGTCCCCCGTGCCGCGCAGCCGGGCCAGCGCCGCCTGGGTCGGCGGATAGTCGTAGATCAAGGTCGGCCGGCCGCGGCCGAGGCGAGGCTCGACGGTGTAGCTCATCAACAGGTCGAGCCAGGCATCGCGGTCGTCTCCGAGGTCGGGGAGGCCTGCCAGTCCGAGCTCGCGCGCGCGGCCCGCGAGGTCACGGGCATCGGCGCCGAAAGGATCGATGCCGGCGTGACGCTCGAGCGCCTCGCGGTAGCTCAGCGTTTCGGGCGCGGGAACGCCCAACACTCGGCTGAGCAGCTCGCCGACCTCGGACATCAGGCGGTGGTGGTCGTAGCCTGGGCGGTACCACTCGAGGAGGGTGAACTCGGGGTTGTGACGGCGGCCGCTCTCCCCGTCGCGAAAGGCCTTGCAGATCTGGTAGATCGGTCCGCTGCCGGCGGCGAGGAGCCGCTTCATGGCGAACTCGGGAGAGGTCTGGAGGAAGCGCCGCCGACCGTCGACCCGGGTTTCGAGGCTGGCGAGATGGAGGTCGGTGACGGTCGCCGCCCCGAGCAAGGGCGTCTCGACCTCGAGCACGCCACGCTCCGCGAAAAAGGCCCGGATCTCAGCGAGAACCCGGGCCCGAAGCGCAACCGCCGCCATCCCCGCGGTCGGGCGCCAGTCGGCGCCGCCCCGCGGGTCGTCTCCGCCGCTCACTCCTTGGCGCGGGAGACGTACTCGCCAGTCCGGGTGTCCACCTTGAGCACCTCACCCTCCTGGATGAAGAGCGGAACGCGGACCACGGCGCCGGTCTCGAGGGTCGCCGGCTTGGTGCCACCCGAGGAGGTGTCGCCCTTGAGCCCGGGATCGGTCTCGGTGACCGTCAGCGTCACGAAGTTGGGCGGCTGCACCGAGAGGGGGTGCCCGTTGTACAGCGTCACGGTGCACATGTCCTCTTCCTTGATCCACTTGACCGTGTCGTCCATCGCCGCGGCGTTGGCCTGGTACTGGCTGAAGTTGTCCGGAACCATGAAATGCCAGTACTCCCCATCGGTGTAGAGGTACTGCATCTCGGTTTCCATCACGTCGGCCTCGTCGAGGCTCTCACCGGACTTGAAGGTTTTCTCGAGCACGCGGCCCGTCGAGAGGTTGCGCAGCTTGACCCGGACGAAGGCCTGACCCTTGCCGGGCTTGACGAACTCGGTATCGATGATCGAACAGGGATCGCCGTCCAGCATGACCTTCAGGCCGCCCTTGAACTGATTGGTGCTGTAAGCCATGGTCTCCTCGAAGCGGTCTCACGATATGGTTTGGGATTCCGGGCGATGCCCGACAGACGGCCCATGATAGCGCGAACACTCCCTTCCTGGCAGCGGTCGCTGGCCACCGCGGTGAGCGACCCCTTTCGCCTGCTCGAGCTCCTCGACCTTCCCGTCGGGCTGCTTGGCGACCGCGTCCGGGCGGAGGAAGCGCGTGCACACTTTCCCTTGCGCGTGCCCCTCGCCTTCGTGCGGCGAATGCGTCCGGGTGACCCCGACGACCCGCTGCTCCGTCAGGTGCTGCCCCTCGATCGCGAGACGGAACCCGCCCCGGGCTTCGTCACCGACCCGCTGGCGGAGAGCGTGGCGCTGCCGGTCCCGGGGCTGCTCCACAAATACCGCGGGCGAGCGTTGATGGTGGTGACCGGCGCGTGCGGTGTGCATTGCCGCTATTGCTTCCGCCGCCACTTCCCCTACGGCGAAGCCAGCCCCGGCCGCTCCGCCTGGGACGGCGCGCTCTCCTACCTGGCAGAGGATCCCGCGATCGAAGAGGTGATCCTGAGCGGCGGCGATCCGCTCGCGGTCTCCGATGGGCTCCTCGCGGAGCTGGCGGCGCGTCTCGAAGCGATCCCGCATCTCAAGCGACTCCGGGTGCACACTCGGATGCCGGTAGTCCTGCCCGAGCGGGTCGACGAGGCGCTGCTCGGCTGGCTAGACGCCTGCCGACTGCGCCCGGTGCTCGTGATCCACACCAACCACCCGCGGGAGATCGACGACGACGTCGTCGCGGCGATGGCACGACTTTCGGGCGCCGGCGTTCTGCTCCTCAACCAGGCGGTGCTGCTCCGCGGGGTCAATGACCGAGAAGACACTCTCCGCGAGCTCAGCGAGCGGTGCTTCGAGGCCGGCGTCCTGCCCTACTACCTGCACCTGC
>JAGQSE010000254.1:1524-12734 GCA_020439725.1 Acidobacteriota bacterium | reverse complement strand
GTCGCTCGTCTGCGCTACCTGATCGCCAATGCCTGCAAGGAGAAGCTGGTGGCACGACCCCGGGATTGGCCCGGCCTGCACGCGGCAAACCTGATCCTGCAGGGTCCCGTTCACCGAGGTGTCTGGATCGATCGCACCGGCCTTTGCCTCGCCCGCCGGAAGTGCCGCAGAAGCCCGATCTCGCTGCGTCACTTCACACAAGACACCACGCTTCGACTGTCTCGGCTGCCTTGCTGGAAAGACCGCAGCTGGGAAGAGATTCGCACTCGGGTCCGTGAGCTTGTCGCCGGGATCGTCGCGGAAAGCCTAGCCTCCCACCGCGCCGACGGAGGCCGGCCGCTCGGGCGACGAGCCATCCTGCGCCAGAATCCGCACTTCGTCCCGGCCGCGCTGGAGACCCCTCCGGCTCCGTGGATTCATTCCTCTTCACGCTCCGCTCGGGAAGCGTTCAAGACTGCCTACCGGCAACTCATCAAAGCCTACAGACGAGCCTCGGAACAGCTTCGCAGGGGCGACCGACGAGTCGTCTTTCCGGGGGGCACTTTCCCGCCGGGAATGCCCTTCGTCCCACACCCGGCAGGCGCTGGTCCATAGCCGCGGTCGCTGCCCTCGAAGCTCGCCTCCGAAAAGCTCGGTCCTTGATCGAGAAGGCTGCATGGGAAGAGGTGCGTCTCGGCGCTGGAGAGCAACGACGGCTGGCTCCAACTTCGAGGCCGATCAGGACCATTCTGCCTACGAGAGCCGTGGTTTTCGGACCTTCCTCGAGAGGGTTCCTGGCCGAGGCAGTCTCTCGAAGACCGCCAACTGGCCGCCTCTCGACATTCGGTCCACCCATTGCCGAACCGGGAGCCGGTACGCCTACGACCTAGCGAACAATAACCACCCAGTGGCACCAGCCCTCAGAGATAGCCAAGAGACCTCAGGCTCTGTAAATACTCTTCGCTGTCCGAGGTCGCCGACGGCGCAGCGGGCTGGCGACGGCCAAAAGCCTGAATCCGGGCGGGCGCCTCGGGCCAGCCGCAAGCGCCTGGTGGCTCTGGCAGTTGCGAGCTCTGGGGCAAGCCCAGCACTCGTAGCAGGGCGGCAGTTAGATCGTGGGGCTCCACCTTCAAGCCGCTGCTCGGTGCACACTCGACTCCGCGGCGCCAGAGTAGAATCCGCCCTTCGGTTCCGCCTCGCCGACCCGGATCGAGAACGACCGCGAGGGTACCGAATTGCGCGGCATGGCGGCCCAAGACCTCGTCCAGCTCCTCCAGCTCGGCGCGGACCAGGTCTGAATAGCCGACGCTGCCTCCCTGCCAGCCATCCGCCGCAAGGTCCGGGCCCGGCAGGTAAAGGGCAGCTACTCGAGGCGAAGCCGGAAGTGCCTCCTCCAGCGCGTCCAGATAGAAGCGATCGGGCAAAACCGCCCGTTCCAAGACGTCTTCCACCCTCTCAGGGTCGTTCAGAGCAGCCCTGACGATCTGTCCTTCGACCCCAGGGGGTACCGAATTGCGCAGCTGCCGGATCCGCGCTAGGAGATCTGGCCGCGACGTCGACGCCATCGCGTCGCCGGCACCGTCGGCAAGCAGCTGATACGCCCCATGAGCCACCACCAGCCCGGGCAGCGCTTCGGCTGGGAAGGTGGCCCACCAGTTGATGGCGACGACCGGTCTTCCACCCCGCGACGCCAGCTCCCACAACGTATAGGCATGCCGGCGGTTGGCAAGCACCGGGCGGTACTCAGCGAGGCCCAACGGCACGGCGACCGAGGACCAGTAGGCGCGCAGGGGTCCGCTCGCCGACAGCGGCGTAGCCACCCCCAGCGGGCGGAAGCTGTCGAGGGCGCTGACACCATGCCCTGACGCACCCAATCCCGTCGCAATGGTGGTCCAGAAGACCGCAGGAGGCTCGTGTTGCCGCTCGTAGGTCCACGTAGCACCGCCCTCGTCGAGCAGCCTTCCCAGCTCCGGTAACTGCTTTCTTGCCAACAGATAGTCAAGCTCAGCCGGCAGCACGCCATCGACTCCGACCAGGAGGACGCGGTCCCCAGGGGCCGAGGGGAACGAGTCTCGCGCTGGTTGCTCATCTGCAGCTACCGAAAGCACCGCCGGGAGGCTGATCAGCGCCAAGGCCACCAAGCCCGCCGCGACCAGCCAGCGGCGTCCGAAGCTCTGCCGTTCCGGAGTCAACTCGGTGAGGCGGATTGCCAGGGTCAAGAGTCCCGACTCGACCAAGCGGACCAGGGCGAAAACCGCCAGCGGCAGAGCCAGCGCAAAGGTCACCGCGGTCCACCGCTCGCTTCCCGACCACAGGTCGAGCAGACGACCACTCGCCACCAGGACCAGGATCACTCCGGCGACAACGGCGACGGCGAAGCTGAGGACCTCGATACGCCGCACCGGATAGACGCGGAGAACTCCTACCAAGAAGGCGCACAGGGCGAGGAAGCCCAAACCGACGGCGAACGCGCTGACGGGCAAGAGGTGGAGAAAGAGGGGGATCAGGTCGAACGGCGTCGCCGCCAGGTTGCCGTTGACCGCCGCGAGGCCGAAGGCCAAGACCAGGGCGAAGAGCACGCCCCCGGCGAGGGCGACCTTGAGGACCAGCAAGCCGACGGTGCGGAGGGGCTGGCGGGGCCGCAGGGCGTCTTGGAGCAGGTAACGATCGTAGCCGTGGCTCAAGTATCCGAGACGCTTGAGCTCGGAGCGCGCCTTTTCGAGGTCCTGGGTCACCCGCCGGCCCCCGCGGGTACCTCTGCGCAATTCGGTACCCCCCTTGTTCGGGGAGCCGTCTCGCAATTCGGTACCCCCCTCATCAATGCCCCCGCTGGCCGACGAAGAGCGCCAACTGCCTCAGCGGCTCCGCCTTGCGCCCGAGAGGCTCGAGCGACTCGACCGCGAAGGCCAGGAGCTCCTCCGCCAGATGCTGCGCCCCTTCGACACCGAGCAGCTTGACGAAGGTCACCTTGTCGTCGTCCTGGTGCGAGTCCTTACCCGTCTCCTCGCTGGTCGCCAGGACGTCGAGGAGATCGTCAGAGATCTGAAACGCCAGCCCCAGGTTCTTCGCGTAGCGGCTGATCATCTCGAGGTTTCGCCGCCGAGCGTCGGCGGCCATGGCACCGAGCTCACCGGCCGCGAGGAAGAGGGCGCCCGTCTTGTGGCTGTGGATGTACTCGAGGCGCTCGAGGTCCAGGTCCTCGGGTCGGCTTTCGAGATCGAGCGCCTGCCCGCCGATCAGCCCACCCGAACCGATGGCGGCGGCGAGGTGATGGACCATGTCCTCAGTGCCATACCGGCGCAGCTGGAGTCGCTGACCACAGGCGGCGACCAACGCGAAGGCACGGTTCAGGAGCCCGAAGGAAGCGAGCAGCGCGACGTCCTCGCCGAACTCACGGTGAGTGGTGGCCCGCCCGCGGCGCAGGCTCGCGTCATCCATGCACGGCAGGTCGTCGAGGACGAGCGACGAGGCGTGGACCATCTCGACGGCGCAGGCCAGGTCGAGCACTACGGGAGACGTCTGGCCGAAGAGCTCGGCCACCACCAGGGTCAGGATCGGGCGCAGCCGCTTGCCCGGGCTGGTGAGGGCGTAGAGCATCGCCCGGTGGACCGATTCGGGCCGCTCGGCCGCGGGCGGGACGAGCTGCGGCAAGCGACCCTCGACCGCTCGACCGAGCTGGGCCAACCGCCCAGCGAGCCCGCTCTTCACCGCTGGCTCCCCTGCCCGCACCATCCTTGGATTCCCGGGTCGACGAGCGCGCCGCGGGGCGGTGCACCACGGCGCCTCGCGGCGCCGACCTCAGAACGAGGCGACCGCTTCGGCCTCGTTGTCGAACACGTCGAAGACGGTGATCAGCTGGGTGATCTGGAGAATGTCGTTCACCTTCGCCGGAAGGTTCAGGAGCTTGAGCTTGCCGCCCCGGTTGGTCACCGTCGTGAAGGCACTCACCAGCTCACCGATTCCCGACGAATCGATCGTCTTGACCTCGGACATGTCGATCAAGAGCTTGCTATTGCCCGCCTTGAGCGCCTCGTGCACCGCCTGGCGAAGGGCGACGTCCCCCTCGCCGATGGTGATGCGCCCCTTCGGCGCGAGAATGGTGACTCCCTGGTTCTGCCGGATGTCGATCTTCATGTCTCCTCATTCCTCCTGTGCCCGCGTCCCCGCGCCGAGCGCCGGAAGACGCTTCCTGAGCGTCACTTCGGTCCCGCCGTCCGGATGGGGTGCCCAATCGATGGTGTCCATACAGCTGCGCATATAGAGCAGGCCGCGACCGTTCGACCGCAGGAGGTTCTCCTCGGCCAGCGGATCCGCCACCTCCTCCGGGGAGAAGCCGGGGCCTTCGTCCTTGACCCGGATGACCAGGGCTCCTCCCGAGAGCTCGAAGTCCACGTCCACGCGCTTGGTCGGATCCTGCTGGTTGCCGTGGCGGATGGCGTTGGCCACCGCCTCGCGCACCGCGAGATCCACCCAGTGTCGATCGTCCTCTCCCACCCCCAACCCCTCCAGGGTGTCCTGCAGCACCACCTGCACCAGCTCGATGTTCTCGAAGCGGCTGGCGATGGCGACGTGGAATCTGTGGGGCTCCGGATTCATTCGGGTTGGAGGTCGGGACGCCGGGCTGGATCTTAGCAGATCGGTGCCGATCAAAGCCCCAGCGCTGGGGCCGCCGCCTGCCGGGTCAGCTCGACCTGGAGAGGGATCAGCCACAGCAGCTGGAGCGCGTCGAAGAGCGTATGAGCGACCACCGCCGGCCAGACGTTGCCGCGCACGCGGACCATCTGCGCGAACCCCAGCGAGAGCAGCGTCACCCCGACCAGCATGAGCGGCTGGCCATAGCTCGCGTGAGCGAGGATGAAGAGCAAGCTCGAAACGAAGATGCCTGTCCTCGGCTGGAGGAAGCCCCGAAAGAAGACCTCCTCGACGAACCCTGCCGAGACGCTCAGGCCGACCCGCAGGGCCACCGGCAAGCCCGCCATGAAGAGCACCGATTCCGGCACCGCCTCGGGAGACAACGAGGAGGCGCCGGCACCGCGGAGGGCGGTGGCGACGGCGACCATGGCCAGCACCACCAGGACCCACAATACGGTCCCCCAAGCCAGGCCCAACCGTAGGTCGCGACCGGGGTTCTCGGTCCTCAAGCCGCATTGCGCGAACACCGCCGTCAACGGTCCGCCTCCTTCGTGCTCCCGCGGTCCAAAGCCGAGGACGAACCAGAACAACACGCTGAGCAAGAGCAGCGCGTGCATCAGGAAGAGCTCGGGCACCGTCGGCACCGCCTCGACCATCTCGGGCAGCCGGTCGAGCCAGGACAGGGGCGAGAGGATGCCGGCGTAGAGCACCGTCGCCACGAGCGACGCCATCAGCGTCCGGCGGCCTGGCGAGAAGAAGCCCGGGGGCGCCAGGCCGCGGCGCAGAGTGCCGACGTCGACGAGCAAGGCGACGGCGACCGCCGGTACCGCAGGAACGACCAGGCGGAGAAGGGAGTCGAGCGACATCGTCGGGTAGGGAGCGCCCCATCGGAGCGTCGGCCGGCGCTCAGGTGCGGCGAGCGGTCCTCATCCGCAGCTGCTGCAGCATCATCCGTGCTCCGGTCAGCCGTTGCAGCGACCGGTGACGCTGCTGCACCGCCTTGAGGTCCTCGGCGTCGGGCGTTTCGGACCGCACCTGCAGGATCATGCGGTCGAGCTCGTGACCGATACGGTCGAGCTCCGGTGGAGCAAAGCGCCGGAAGGTACGGTCGTTGACGCTCAGAAAGCCACCGGCGATCTCTCGCACCATGGCGTAGGGGCTGCCGCCGGGGAACGTCGCCATCGCGCCATGATAGCGCAAGGCCGCGTGATATCATGCCCTACTGTCTCCCCAGTGGGAGACCCGACACCGGACCCGTCAACTTCCACGCAGCCCTACTCTCCTGCCGCTGCTCGCTCATAAGGAGGTTTCGTCTTGAGCCGTTTTTCTGGCGTTGATTTCTTGGAGCTCGATCCGCTGCTCACCGAGGAAGAGCGGCTGGTGCGGGACACCGTTCGCACCTTCGTCGACGATCGCGTCATGCCGATCATCGAAGAGTGCCACCGCGAAGCACGCTTCCCCCTCGAGCTGGTCTCCGAGATGGGCGCCCTCAACCTCTTCGGCGCTACCATCGACGAGTACGGTTTGCCCGGCCTCTCGAACGTCGCCTACGGCCTGACGATGCAGGAGCTCGAGCGCTGCGACTCGGGCATCCGGAGCTTCGTCTCGGTGCAGAGCGCGCTGGTCATGTACCCGATCTACGCCTTCGGCTCCCAGGAGCAGAAGGATCGCTGGATCCCCGCCCTGGGTTCCGGCAAGGCCATCGGCTGCTTCGGTCTCACCGAGCCGGACTTCGGCTCGAACCCCGGCGGCATGCTCACCACCGCCCGCCGCGACGGCGACGGCTGGGTGCTCAACGGCTCGAAGCAGTGGATCACCAACGGCACCCTCGCCGACATCGCCGTGGTCTGGGCGCAGACCGACGAGGGCGTCCGTGGCTTCCTGGTCGAGAAGGGTACGCCGGGGTTCACCTCCTCCGACCAGCACGGCAAGTTCTCGCTCCGCGCCTCGGTCACCTCCGAGCTCGGCTTCCAGGACTGCCGGATCCCCGCCGACGCCATCCTGCCCAAGACCACGGGGTTGAAGAATGCGCTGATGTGCCTCAACCAGGCGCGCTACGGGATCGCCTGGGGCGCTCTCGGCTCGGCCATGGAGACCTACACCACCGCCCTCGACTACGCCAAGCAGCGGATCCAGTTCGGCGGCCAGCCCATCGCCTGTCACCAGCTGGTCCAGGAGAAGCTGGTGTGGATGGTCAGCGAGATCACCAAGGGACAGCTCCTGGTGCTCCAGATGGGGCGCCTCAAGGACGCCGACCGGCTGCGCCACTACCAGATCTCCCTCGGCAAGCGGAACAACGTCTGGGTCGCCCGCGAGTGCGCGAAGCTGGCACGCGAGATCCTCGGTGCCAACGGCATCGTCGATGACTACCCGGTGATCCGCCACATGCTCAACATCGAGTCGGTGTACACCTACGAGGGGACCCACGACATCCACGGGCTGGTCATCGGCGAGCACATCACCGGCATCCCCGCCTACAACCCGCCCGAGCGCACGGTCAAGGCACCGCGCAAGGTGCTCGAGGACGCGCGCTGATGCCCGCCCTCGCCGAGCTCGAGCAGGGCCTGCTCCGGGTCACGGAACAAGCCGCCGTGGCCGCCGCGCAGACCATGGGTTTCGGGGATTCGCACCGCTCCGACCGGATGGCGGTCGAGTCGATGCGCCGGGAGCTCGACCTGCTACCGATCAACGGACGGATCGTCATCGGCGAAGGGGAGCGCGACAAGGCGCCGATGCTCTTCATCCACGAGGAGCTCGGCGCCCTGGTCGGCGACGAGGCCGCTCCGACCCTCGACATCGCCGTCGATCCGCTCGAGGGCACCGCGCTCTGCGCTACCGGCGCGCCCGGCGCCGTGGCCGTGCTGGCGGCGGCGGAGCGTGGCGGGCTGCTCGAGGCACCCGACGTCTACATGGAGAAGATCATCGTCGGCCCGACCGCCCGCGGCTCGGTGCACCTCGATGCACCGGTGGCCGAGAACCTGCGGAACATCGCCAAGGCCTTCCATCGCGAGGTCACCGACCTCACCGTGGTGGTCCTCGACCGGGATCGGCACCGCCAGCTCATCGCCGACATCCGCCAGGCGGGCGCACGGATCCGCCTGATCCAGGACGGCGACCTCTCGGCGGGTATCTCCGCCGCGGTCCGCGGCACCGGAGTCCACGCCGTGATGGGCATCGGCGGAGCTCCCGAAGGCGTGATCACCGCCGCCGCCATGCGCTGTCTCGGCGGCGAGATCCAGGGACGTCTGGTGGCCCTCAACAGCGCCCAGGAGCAGCGGCTCGTGGAGATGGGGATCGAGGATACCCAGCGCATCTACAGCACCGAGGACCTGGCCCACGGCGAGCGCATCCTGTTCAGCTGCACCGGCGTCACCGACGGTGAGCTGCTCCGTGGAACGCGCTTCTTCGGTGGCGGGACGCGCACTTCGACCTTGTTCATGTCGCTCCGGCGGCGCATCATTCAATTCGTCGACACCATCCACCGCGAGAAGCTCACCACGCCGGTGATGTTTCAATAAGCTGCGCGGTGGCGGGCAGACGAGGTCGCGGCTCGGAGCGACCGTTGCCGCCGTCGCGATCACGGAGAGGCGATGATCAAGCCCGACCACTGGATCCGGGGTTGGGGCGAAAGTGGAGGGGTCACCCCCTACGAGCCGGCCCAGGTCAATTCGGCCAGCTATGACGTGCGTCTGAGCGATCACTGGATCTGCCCGACCCGCGATCCGGAGGAGTTCTCGAGCCCCAGCGTCAAGCTGTTTCCCGGCGAGGTGGTCCTCGCCTCGACCCTCGAGTACGTGCGGATCCCGCGCACCGTCGCCTGCGACCTCAAGCTCAAGTCCACCTTCGGCCGGCTGTGGATCAACCACTCGCTAGCCGGCTGGTGCGACCCGGGCTTCGAGGGCAACATCACCCTCGAGCTCCAGAATCTCGGGCCTCAGCCTTTCGTCCTCGAGGCCGACCGTCGCATCGCCCAGCTCATCTTCATGGCCATGGAGTCCGAACCCGAGATCGCCTATGGCGAGCCCGGCTCCTCGAGCCACTACCAGGGACAGCAAGGCACGACCCGAGCCCGCGGCTGACGCGCACGGTTGCGCGCGCCCCCTAAGCGCCATGAGCATCGCCGGGAACCTCAAGACCATGGACCTTGCGGAGCTGCTGCAGTGGCTCTCGCAAAGTCAGAAGACCGGCACCCTCGTGATCCACGACGGGAAGGTAGAGAAGCGTCTCTTCCTCGAGAACGGCAAGATCGTCTCCTCGGCGTCCACCGACCCGCGCGAATACCTTGGGCACTTCCTGGTCAGCCAGGGCTTGATCACCGAGCAACAGCTCTCCCAAGCCATGGCCCGCCAGTCGCGCGAGCAGATGCTGCTGGGCAAGATCCTGCTCACCGCCGGTGCCGTCTCCGAAGAAGACCTGCAGCGGCTGCTCAAGCTCAAGGCCGAGGAGAGCATCTACGACATCTTCACCTGGGGAACCGGCGAATTTCGGTTCATCAACGACGAGCTCCCCGACCGCACGTTCATCCCGCTGCGTCTCGACCTGACCGGCATCCTCATGGAGGGCGCCCGCCGGGTCGACGAGTGGAAACGCATCCGACAGTTCATCCCTTCCAAGGAGACCGTGCCGGTGAGCGTCGGCGATCTCGCCGATCCGGCCCTCTCCCCCGGCGCCCAGCGCATCCTGGCGATGGTCAACGATGACCGCACCGTCGAGGAGATCCAGCTCCAGACCCATTCGAGCGAGTTCTTCGTCTGCTCGGTGCTCTTCGAGCAGATCAACCGCGGCCGCATCAAGGTGGTCAAACCGCGGATCGTCCAGATCGAGGTGCCGGTGCCCATGGCTGCGGCCCCACCGCCGCAGACGGAACCCGCGACCAGACCCACCTCGGCGCCGACGGCGACCGCCCCCCAACCCCCGGCCGGCAGCCCGCCGCCAGGACGAGCGGCGGGCCCCTACCCGCCCCCTGTGGCCGGGGGTGGCACGCCGTCACCCGCGAGCCCGCCACCCTCGGCGCCGGCAACGGGACAGGGCGCCCCTCTCGGCGGCAGCGGAAGCTTCGATCAGCTCGATCCCGATGCACTGATCCGCTCGGCAGCGGACATGATCCAGCAGCGAGACTACGAGCGGGCGCTCCGCTACCTGCGGGCGGCGCGCAGCCTGCGACCCGACGACCGCAACCTCGAGGGTGCCGTCGCCCACGCCGAGCAGCAGATCCGCCGGTCTCTCGAGCAGGCGGGGATCACGTTGTCGAAGGTTCCCAAGGTCGCGGTGCCCCTGGAGCAGCTCACCAGCCTCAACGTTTCGGCGCAGGAGGGTTTCCTCCTGACGCGCATCGACGGTCGCTACGACATCCGGTCGATCCTCAAGATCAGCCCGATGCCCGAAATCGACGCGCTGATCATGTTCCAGCGCCTGCATAGCGCCGGGCACATCACGCTCTAGCCACCGCAGCGGAAACTCGGTCCCCCCCTGCCAGTCGAACGGGCCCTCATCGCGCCTGGTGGGGCGGCGGGAGCCTCGAGAAGCACGGGGCTTTGAGGCTGCGAGCGATCGCGGCCACCACATCTCGGCACTGCCCGAGATACGGCCGAAATTCGGTACCCCCCTCTCGAGGTAAGGCTCCGCAAGCCCCCTACGCGCGGCCTTTCGAGCCCCGAGCGCAGGCGCGCGCGTACGCTCGACCGACGGGGCGATCCTTCGCCAGAAGACCCGGCTGCAATTCGGTCCCCCCCTCCCCGCTCGCTTCCCCGGGGGGCATCCTGTTCCGGGTCTCCGGCGCCGGGCCGCGGCTCAGCGGCTCGAACGGCCGCTGGCGCCCAGGAGATGGCAGATGGCGGTGAGGAGACGCAGGTATTGGACCTGCTCCTGAGGATCGAGGTCGCCGAGCCCCAGGATCTCGAGGACCTCGCTTTCCGGGGAGGGTGGAGCTTCGAGGGCGAGGTGCCGGCGCGGGCGTCCGTTGACCTCTTCGAGAGTGTTGATCAGCTCGAACCGGTCGGCGCCCAGAGCCTTGAGCACGGCGTCGAGGGTCGGGATCTGGGGGACGACCTTGCCCAGCTCGTAGTTGCTGATCATCGGTGCCGTCAACCCCGACGCGGCGGCAAGCTCCTGCTGGCTCACACCTCGCCGCTGGCGCAGCCTCTTGAGCGCCTTGCCGATCCCAGCGAACTCTCCCATGGAGCTGAATCTACCGCATCGCTCCCGGCCACGGGTACTTGTCGCCGAAAACCAAGGCGATCCCGTCGTCAGACATCCCCGTCCTCGTCTTCGTCGTCGAGCTCGCCCGGAGGCCAGGCGACCACGACGACGGTGCGATCGTCCATCACCGGCCGGCCGCCTCCGAAGTCGTCGACGCTGTCGAAGATCGCGTCGACCACCTCCCGCGCGGGCCGCCCGAGGTTCGCGCGGGCGACCTCGAGCAAGCGCCGGGCGCCGTACTCCTCGGTGGTGGCCGTCTCGCGAGGGTCCGCGTCGTCGGACCAACCGTAGCTCTCGATGATGCCGTCGGTGTACAGCACGAGCATGTCACCGGGGTGCAGGCGGACGAAGCCTCGCTCATAGGTGGCGTCGGGCAGCGGACCGAGGACCGGCCCGCCGCT
>JAGQSE010000254.1:0-1460 GCA_020439725.1 Acidobacteriota bacterium | reverse complement strand
TAGATCAGGTTGCCGTTGAGCTCGAGCTCGCCATAGACCAGCGAGACGAAGCGGCTGGTCAGGGTGCTCCGGTGGATGATGCGGTTGAGCCGCTCCAAGGTTCGCACCATCTTGAAGTCACGCTCGGCCCCCATCCGCAGCCCCGTGTAGACGTCGCGGACCTGCAACGCCGCGGGCAGACCGTGGCCGCTGACGTCGGCGATGGCGAGACCGAGGATCTTCGGCGAAATCGAGATGTAGTCGAAGTAGTCGCCGCCGACGCTGGCCATCGGCTCGTTGCGGCCGCTGATGTCGTACTGGCCATAGCGCGGAGACCGTTTCGGGAGGAGCGAGGTCTGGATCTTGCGCGCCTCGCGAAACACCTCCTGCAAGCGCTGGTGGCGGATCTGCTGGTTGATGGCGTGGCGCAGGATGCCGAGGGAGAAGAGGATGTCGTCGCGATTGAACCCCGGCGAGACGTTGAACGCCAGGATGTACTCCTCGTCACCGACCTCGATGCAGGCGAACTCGTGGACGCCGAGGGTCTTTTCGAGCTCGGGGTCGACCACCGGGTCGCCGGCCTCGACATAGACGGCGCCGCGCAGACAGCACAGCTCGATGGGCGGGTAGGTGTCGGGCACCCGCAGCCCCGGCGGTAGCTTCTTGGCGTCGGCGAAGGTCGCCTTGAGGACGTAGGAGCTGCCATCGCGCTGGTAGAGGCGGCCGCCGAAGATCCCCAGCTCGTCGCGGAACTCAGCGATCAGCTGCTCCGCCAGGCGATGGACCGTCTGCGCCAGATCGTCGGTCTCGCCGATGGCGCCGACGGCGCGCTCGACCTTCTTCATCAGGACCCGCGGGTCCACCGGCGGTGGCATGGTCTGAATCATGGGCACGCTCCCGTGGGGGGCGAGGCTGAGGGTCTTGGAGATCGAAGAACTGGGGAATCGGGGGACTTGGCAACCGGGAACGATCGGCACCGGACGGCCGACGGCACCGGGATCGCCGCCGGGGGCGGCCGAGGCCGAGAGCCTACCACGGCCCGGACGCGCCGGCTGCGCCGCTAACCCTCGTCGATCAGCGCCCGGAGGATCGCGTCCTGGGCGCGCTTGGCGTGCCAGCTGCCCCGTGTCCCATTGCACAGGATCGAAAAGACATAAAGCCGGCCGGAGGCCCCCTTGGCATAGCCGCTCAAGGTGGAAACGCCGTTGAGCGTCCCGGTCTTGGCGAAGACGTTGCCGCGGTACGGCGGCTCCGCCAAACGTTTTCTCCAGCTCAGGTCTTCCTCACCGCTATAAGGCAACGAGGCGACGAACTCGCGCCCCCAGCGGTGGAAGTACATCGTCCGCAGAAGCGCGGCCATGAGGCGGGGTGTCGCCCGGTTGGCGCGACTCATGCCCGAGCCGTCGGCGAGCTCTACGGCCGAGGTGTCGAGCCCGTGAGCCTCGAGGAACTCGTGCACCACCGCGAGCCCACCGGCCCAG
>JAGQSE010000253.1:5702-13197 GCA_020439725.1 Acidobacteriota bacterium | reverse complement strand
CGCGATGGTCGATCGGTCGATGGCAGAGCTTCTGGCGCCGTGGCGGGGACGCCGGGTCCTGGTCACCGGCGGCGGCGGCTTCATCGGCTCGCACCTGGTCGAGGCGCTCCTCGCCGGTGGCGCCGAGGTTCGCGTCCTCGACGACTTCTCGACGGGGTTTCGCAGCAACCTGCCGGCGGCGGGATTCGACCTCGTCGAGGGCGACCTGCGCGACCGGGAAGCCTGCCGACGTGCCGTCGACGGCTGCGCCCTGGTGCTCCACCAGGCGGCCTTGGGGTCGGTGCCCCGATCGATGGCGGACCCGGCGACCTCCCTCGCCGTCAACGTCGGCGGCACCGCCAACCTCTTCGCCGAGGCCCGCGACGCCGAGGTCGAACGCATCGTCTACGCCTCGTCCTCGAGCGTCTATGGAGATGACCCGGGGCTGCCCAAGCAGGAGGGGCGGGAGGGGCGGCCGCTGTCGCCCTACGCGCTGTCGAAGGTCATGGGAGAGGAGCTGGCGGAGGTCTTTGGCCGCTGCTACGGCCTGCGCCTCATCGGGCTGCGCTACTTCAACGTCTTCGGTGCGCGGCAAAGCCCCGAGGGCCCTTATGCCGCGGTCATCCCACGCTTCTTCGCCGCGGCGCGTTCGGGCGAGGCGCCGGTGATCTATGGCGATGGCGAGCAGAGCCGAGACTTCACCCACGTCGATGACGCGGTCCGTGCCAACCTCCTGGCCGCGGTGGCGCCGGACAGCGCCTGCGGCCGGGCCTACAACGTCAGCGGCGGCCGGGCGGTGACCATCAACCAGCTGGCGCAGAAGGTGCGCGAGCTCGCAGGCGGAGCGGAACCGGTCTACGAACCGCCACGGTCGGGCGACGTCCGGGCCTCGCTGGCGGATCTCTCCCTCGCCGGCCAGGCGCTGGGCTACCGGGCCCGAGTCTCCTTCGAAGACGGTCTCGAGGGCGTCTGCAGCTACTATCTCAGCGACGACGCGGCCGGGGGATGACCTCGCGTCGCCGCCGCGTCCGTGCCACGACGCAGCCGCGAGAACGATCTTGAGCCGGTCCAATCGAGACACTCATCCGATCCGGCGAGGCCTGGCGTGGCTCCGGGGGCCCGGAGTCGGCGCGGTGCTGACCCGGGGCGGTGGCGGTGCGCTGGTCGTTTCCCTGGCCGGGACCGCTGCCGGTCTGGTCTGCCACCTGGTGCTCGCCCGCTGGCTCGGGGAATCGGCCTACGGCGTTTACGCCTATTGCCTCACCTGGATCACGCTGCTCGCGCTGCTTTCGCGTCTCGGCCTCGACACCGCGCTGACCCGCTACTTCGCCACCTACCGCGTATCGCGCGAATGGGCGCTGCTCAAGGGCTTTGCGCGGCGCTCGGACCAGCTGTGTGTCGGCGCATCGCTCCTCGTGACCGTGGCGGGCGCCGTGGGCCTGCTGCTGATGCGCGAGCGGCTCACCGGTGACGAGCTGGGCGCGGGGCTTCTGGCGGCGGTCCTGGTGCCGCTCTTGGCGCTGATCGGTCTGCGCAAGGGCGCCCTCCAGGGCCTCAAGGCGGTGGTCCTGGCCCAGGTCCCCGACGCCCTGCTGCGCCCCCTCGTGCTGGCGCTGCTGGCGGGTCTCGCCTGGTGGCTGCAAGGTCCCGCCACGGCCACCGTGGCCATGGCCTTGACGCTCGGAGCGTGGGGGCTGAGCCTCGGCGCGGCGAGCCTCTGGCAGCGCCGATCCTTGCCGCTGGAGGCCCGTTCGGCGAGCCCCGTCTTCCGCACCCGCCAGTGGCTCCGGGTCTCGTTGCCGCTGCTGCTGGTGTCGGGGATGCGCCAGCTGCTCAACCAGACCGACGTCCTCCTGGTGGGCTTGCTGCTCGGCAGCACCGAAGCCGGGGTCTATTTCGTCGCCGCGCGCATGACCCAGCTCATCTCCTTCGGTCTGGTGGCGGGCAACGCGGTGGCGGCCCCGCTGATCGCGGAGAGCCATACCGAAGGCCGCCCGCAGCGGCTCCAGCACCTGGTCACCCTCGCCTCGTGGGGCTCGACGGCGACCGCGGCGGGGCTGGCGCTGGCGCTCCTGGTGCTGCGGGCGCCGGTGCTCGAGCTCTTTGGCAAGGCCTTCGTCGCCGGTGGACCGGTCTTGATGATCCTGGCGCTGGGGCAGATCGTCAACGCCGCCACCGGACCGGTGGGGCAGCTCCTCAACATGACCGGTCATCAGGACGCCAACGCGCGGATCCTCGGTTGGATCACCGCCGCCAACCTGCTCTTGAGCTATCCGGCGATCCTGGTGGCGGGCAGCGCCGGTGCCGCCATCGTCACCAGCAGCCTGGTGGCGATCAAGAACCTGTGGACCTGGTGGGTGGTGCGCGACGTCTTGGGCGTCAACTCGTCGATCTTCCCGATCCCGATGCGGAGCCGCGCGTGAGCGCCCGGCCGCCGCTTCCCAACCTGGTCGTCGCCGGTGTCCAGCGGGCCGGAACGACCTCGCTTCACTATCTGCTGGCGAGCCATCCGGAGGTCTTCTTCCCGGAGCGGCCCCAGGAGATCCACTTCTTCGACGACGACCGCGCCTACGCCCGCGGGCTCGACGCGTACCGCCGGCTCTTCCGCGGCTGGCGCGGCGAGCGGTGGGTGGGGCAGACCTCGCCGCTTTACCTCTTCGAGCCGGCGGTCCCCGAACGGCTCCACGGGGCCCTTCCCGAGGCGAAGATCGTCGTCGTGCTCCGTGAGCCGGTGTCGCGTGCCTACTCGCACTACTGGCTCGAGGTGCGCTACGGCTGGGAGAGGGAGAGCTTCGAGCGCGCTCTCGAGCTCGAAGCCGAGAGGCTCGAGGGCGGCTTCGACGCGCGCCGTCACTTCTCTTACACCGCCCGCGGCCGCTATGCCGAGCAGCTCGAGCGGTATTTCGCGCTCTTCGGACGGGAGCGCGTGCTGGTCCTGCTCCAGGACGAGATGAAGAATGCTCCCGAGCGAGTCCTCGAGCGGCTCGGTGGCTTCCTCGATCTCGATCCCGCGGGCTTCGAGACGCAGGGGGGAAGGGTCAAACACCGCAACGCCGCGCTGCTGCCGCGCTGGCCGGCGCTCCAGCGCTGGGCGCGGCCCATCCGCGAGCGATTGCCGCGTTTTGGCTACGTGGTCGATGGGCTCAACCTCGAGCGGCGTTCTTACCCGCCGATGGCTTCCGGTACCCGCGCCGCCCTCGCCGAGCGCTTCGCTCCCGAGATCGACGCCCTCGAAGCGCTGACGGGTGTCGACGCCTCCGCCTGGAGGACGCCGTGACCGTCCGGGCCTTCCCGCCGCCGCCGGTGCCGTTGCCGCCGCTCCTCGTCGTCGGCGGGCGACAGCGCGCCGATGCGCACTTCCAGGACGAGTGGCACCAGTACCGCGAGGGCCGGATCCTGCGTCTCGATCCGGTTTCGGGAGAGGTCGAGACCGTGGTGCGCTACACCAGTCCGCCGGAAGCCTGCCCACCCACGGCGCCGTCGGTGGTGTTCAAGAGCGCCACCCTGAGCGGGGATCACCTCTACGTCTGCACCCAGACCGAGGTCTTGATTTACCGGCTGCCCGGTTTCGAACGGGTGGGCTACCTGACGCTGCCGTTCTTCAACGACCTTCACCACGTTCGGCCCCGGGCCTCGGGGAGCCTCCTGGTGGCGGTCACCGGGCTCGATCTGGTGGCGGAGATCGACCACGGCGGCGAGCTTCTGGCGGCCTGGAGCACCGTCGGCGAGGCGGATCCGTGGGCGCGGTTCGATCGCACTGTCGACTACCGGCGGGTCGCCACCACCAAGCCCCACCGCGCCCACCCCAACTTCGTCTTCGAGCATGGCGAGGAGATCTGGGTGAGCCGCTTCGAACAGCGTGACGCCGTCACCCTCGGCGAGTCCCAGGGGCGCATCGCCATCGACGTCGAGCGGCCCCACGACGGCTTTCTCCGCGGGCACCGGGCGATGTTCAGCACCGTCGACGGCCACCTGGTGATCGCAGACCTGCAGCGACGGAGCGTCGAACGGGTGGTGGACCTCAATCGCTTGAGTGGGGAAGACCGGGCTCTCGGCTGGTGCCGTGGCGTGCGCCCGGTGGACGACGACCTGGTGCTGGTGGGCTTTTCACGCTTGCGACCGAGCCGGATCCGCGAGAACCTGCGTTGGGTCAAGCATCGCATGGGCAAGCGCGCCACCGCCGGCGATCTGCCGACCCGGGTGGCACTCTACGACCTGGCCGCCGGCCGTCTGCTGTGGCAGGCCAACCTCGAGGAGCATGGGCTCAACGCCCTCTTCTCGATCCATGGCGAAGGATGGGACGACCTCGATGGCTGAGCGCTTCGCCTTCGGGCGCAACTGGCGGAGTTTTCTCGAACACGTCGACGAGACGCGGATCGCCGCGGCCGAAGACTCGCTTCGGAGGCTGCTGCGGCTCGACGACCTCACGGGGCTGTCGTTCCTCGACGTCGGCTGTGGCAGCGGGCTGTTCAGCCTGGCGGCGCGGCGGCTCGGGGCGACGGTTCGGGCCTTCGACTATGACGCCGACTCGGTGACGGCGGCGACCGAGCTCAAGCGCCGGTTTCGTCCCGACGACCCGGATTGGTCGATCGAGCGCGGCGACGTCCTCGATCCGGAGTTCCGTGCCGGGCTCGGCCGGGCGGACGTCGTGTATTCGTGGGGCGTGCTGCACCACACCGGCGATCTCTCCGGCGCCCTCGCCGGTGTCGCCGAGCTGGTCCAGCCCGGCGGCCGGCTGTGTATCGCCATCTACAACCACCAGCCCTTCCTCACCGGCTATTGGCGACGGGTCAAGCGTCTCTACGTGGCGCTGCCGAGGCCCCTCGCCTTCCTCGTCTCGGGGGCGTACTTCCTGTTCACCAGCTCGGTCCTCGGCGTCCTCGACCTGGCCCGCGGCCGCGATCCCCGCGATCGTCATCGGCAGGCAGGACCCCGGGGCATGAACCACTACCACGACGTGGTCGACTGGGTCGGTGGCTGGCCCTTCGAGGCGGCTCGGCCGGAGGACGTCTTCCGCTTCTACCGTGACCGTGGGTTCACCCTGCTCGAGCTCAAGACTTGTGGCGGCCGACATGGCTGCAACGAATTCCTGTTGCGGAGGGGAGACGCCTGAAGCTGCTGCTGTTCATCGGCCGGCTGGGCGGTGGGGGAGCCGAGCGCCAGCTGGCGCTCCTCGCCTCGGGACTGGCCCGGCGAGGGCACGAGGTGACCGTCATGACCCTCTACCCTGGGGGGCAGCACTGGCGGAGCCTCGAGTTGGACCGGGCCGTGCGGCTCGAGGCGCTGTTCGGAGGCCGCGCACCGACCGCGCCGCTGGCGGCGTTGCAGCGGCTGTCCGCCGTCGGAGCCCTCCGCCGGCGAGTTCGTGAGCTCTCCCCCGATGTGGTCTACAGCTTTCTCTACGTCGCCAACGCCCTGGCGGCGGGTGCGCTGCGTGGTGCCGGTGCCGGCGGGCTGGCGGGCGTGCCGCTGGTCTGGGGGCTTCGCGCCTCGAACCCGCGCCTCGGGCTCAAGGAGCTTCCCGCTCTGTGGTGGGGGCGCCGCCGCTGCCGCCGGGTCGATCTGGTGGTGGCCAACTCCACGGCCGGGGTGGACTATCATCGCTCCAGGGGATTTCGGGCACCTCGCTTCGCCGTCGTCGCCAACGGTATCGATGTCGGTCGTTTCCGTCCGGATCCCGAGGCCGGCGCGGCCATGCGGCGGCTTTGGGAGCTTGAGGACGGGGCGATGGCGGTCGGACAGGTCGCCCGGCTCCATCCGATGAAGGACCACGCCAACCTCCTGCGCGCTTCGGCGATCCTCGCCCCGACGATGCCGGAGCTGCGGCTGGTGATGGTCGGCGGCGGGCCGAGCTCGCTCGAGCTCCGGCTGCGGCGGCTGGCAGCGGAGCTGGGTCTAGCGCACAGGGTGCTGTGGGTGGGGGAGAGGGAGGACATGACGGCGGTCTACAACGCCCTCGACGTCGCGGTCTCGGCCTCGGCCTATGGCGAGGGCTTTCCCAACGCCGTCGGCGAGGCCATGGCCTGCGGCGTGCCGTGCGTCGTCACGGACGTCGGGGACTCGGCACGGGTGGTGGGCTCGCTGGCGCCCGTCGTGCCGCCGTCGGACGCTCCAGCCCTCGCTGCCGCGCTGCGCCAGGTCCTCGAGCAACCTCCGGCGGAGCGCCGCGCCTCAGGCCTCGCCGGTCGCCGCCGGGTGGAGGAACGCTTCTCCGTGGAGAGCTCCGTCGCCGACACCGAGAGCCTCCTCGCCGAGGTGGCGTGCCGCGCCGGGCTCGAGGGGACGCCGTGAGCGTCGCCACTCAGCCGCCGCGCTGGGTGTCGGCGCCGGTGGCGCTGCGGCTTTGCTTCGCGCTGCTCTTCCTGGTCTTCTTCCCCCAAGGTGATCAGTTCCTGGCGCGGACCATCGGGCTGCCGATGCCGCCGACGCTGCTTTTCTTCGTCATCGCGGCGCCGATGCTGGCGGTGGTCATCGGCCGTGAGCTCCGTCTGCGCCGCCAGGGCTCACCGCTCCTGGCTCTGCTCTGGCGGTCGCTTCCGGCCTGGGTTCCCTTCGTCGTCCTCGCTCTGCTGTCGTTGGCCTGGGCCCTCCACCCGGACGCGTTCTGGGAAGGCGGCCCCAAGCGCATCTTCCTGCTCACCTACGATTGTTCGATCTTCTTCACCGTTCTCGCCATCGCCACCTTGCCGGCGATCCGCGACAGCTGGCGCTCGTGGCTCGGGCTGAGCTATGCGGCACTCCTGGTCACGACGTTGTGGGACGTGCTCCAGCCGGGGACGTTCTCGCAGCAGATGGGGCGTGCGGCAGGGCTCGCGCAGAACGCCAACTTCAGCGCCGCCCTGCTGGTGGCGGCCTGCGCCGGGCTGATCCGCCCGCGCCACCTCCGCCGTCGCGACTGGATCCTCTTGGCCCTGACGGCGGTGGGGGTCCTGGCCACCCTGTCTCGGGGCGGCGCCGTCCTCTTCGGAGTGTTGCTCGTCGCCTACCTGGCGAGCGCGGTGCTGGCGCTGGGACCGAGCATGCGCCGCTCGGCGGTGCGGCGTCTCTTCCCGGTGGTGATCGCCGCGGGTCTGATCCTCGCCGCCGCCATCGGTGCGGCACGCGAGGGCATCGGCATGTTCGAGCGGCCGACGGCGCGCGCGCGCATCGGCATCCTCACCGGCGACGAGGACCTGGTGAGCGGGGACGAAGGTCGCCTTCGGCTGCTGGCACAGGCCTGGGAACAGGTGGTCGAGGCGCCCCTCGTCGGCCACGGCACCGGCGCCAGCTACGCCAGCGGCCGCGGCTTCCACAACATGTACATGGACGTCTGGGTGCAGTTCGGCATCGCCGGGCTTTTGGCCTACCTGGCGCTACTCGCCGGCGGCGCGTTCTACTTCCTGCGGCAGGGCTTCCTGCCGGGGCTGTTGCTCATCCCCGTGATGTTCGTCTGGGGCTTCCTCCAGCACGGGCTCCTCGACGAGCGGGGCTTGGTGATGCTCTACGGATTGCTGGTGGCCGCGGCACTGCCCGACGA
>JAGQSE010000253.1:0-5653 GCA_020439725.1 Acidobacteriota bacterium | reverse complement strand
GCCTTCGAGCGAATACGTCTCGACGATGCGTCTGCGCGCTCGCCGGCCGAGCTCCCGCCGGTCTTCGATCGGTAGCGCGAGCAGCCGGCTGACGGCGGCGGCCAAGGCCTTCGGGTCCTGGGGCGGGACCACCTCACCGGTGTCGCCGACGATGATCGCCGACTCGCCGACGTCGGTGACGGCGCAGGGGACACCGCAGGCCATGGCCTCCGCGACGACGTTGGCGAAGGCCTCGGTGTAGGAGGAGCAGACGGCGACGTCCAGGGCGGCGTCGAGGCGTGCGACGTCCGGGCGGGGACCGAGGAGGCGGGTGCGCGACAACAGCCCGGCGGTCTCGAGCTGGCGGACCAGCTCCGGCTGCTCGGGGGTCACCCCCGGACCCACGAGGAGCAGATGGAGGTCCGGGTGCTGCTCGGCGACGCGGGCCATGGCGCTGACGAAGCCCGCGTGGTCCTTGACCGGGTGGTAGCGGCCGACGAGGCCGACGAGAGGGACCGTCTCCGCCAGGTCGAGCTCGTGGCGGACGCTCCGGCGGGCCTCGGGATCCGGACGCAGCCACTCGGTGTCGAAGCCGTTGGGCACGACCAGGGCGCGGGAGACGTCGTAGCCGATGGCGACGTGGTGCCGACAGGCGACCTGGGAGTTGTAGAGGATCGCCGCCGGCCGTCGCGACCAGCGCGCCGCCAGCCGGATCAAGCGCGCCGTCAGCGGTGTCTCGTGGGACGGGTCGTAGAAGCTCTGGCGGATGTTCCACAGCACCGGCGGACGTCGCGACCGCCAGCCGAGCAGGGTGCCGAAGGTCGCCGCGAGGTTACCGTGGACCATCCAGCCCTGCACCAGGTCCGGTCGCGCGCGCCGCAGGATCGCCACGAGCCGCGCCAGATAGACGGGGGAGAGCGCCGGGTGGCGCGCATCGAGGCAGTGGAGCGGAACGCCCAAGGCCTCGACCGCGTCGCCGAGGGCGCCGCGACCGGTCAGCGAGACCACCTCCGGCTGGCCGGCCAGCCCATGGCGGAGGCCCGCTTCGAGCAAGCGCAGAAGCATCGTGTTGGCGCCGCCGGTACCGAGGCCGGTGATGACGTGGACCACCTTCATCGAAGACCTCGGCGGAGGCGCACGGAGCGGGCGCTCGGCGAGAGCGCTGGCCAAGTAGGACGTCGCATCGGATCTCCGCGGCGGAGGATAGCAGCGCCGGGAAGTCTTCGGGGACCCGGAAGCGCCGCGGCGGGCGGTGGCGGGCGGCGGCGCGGTATGCGATGCTTGCCGCGCCTTCGGGACGCCCTGCCGGGCGCCGCGGCGACGACGACCATGTGTGGCATCTCAGGCATCCTCGAGGTCGGGGTCCGTCCCGACACCTGGCGCGAGCGTCTCGACGCCATGGGGCGGATCCTCGCCCATCGCGGACCCGACGGCGAGGACCACTTCATCGACGCCGAGGCGGGTGTCGGCCTCTGTCACCGCCGCCTGGCCATCGTCGATCTCACGGATCTGGGGCGTCAGCCGATGACCTCGGCGGACGGCCGCTGGGTCCTGAGCTTCAACGGTGAGATCTACAACTTCCTCGAGCTCCGCCGAGAGCTCGAGGAGCTGGGCCATGGTTTCGCCGGCCACAGCGACACCGAAGTGATGCTGGCGGCGATCCGCCAGTGGGACGTCGACGGCGCCCTCGAGCGCTTCAACGGCATGTTCGCCATCTCGTTGTGGGATCGCGAGCGCCGGCGGCTCCACCTGGTGCGTGACCGGCTGGGGGAGAAGCCCCTCTACTACGGTCGCTGTGGCAGGGCGCTGGTCTTCGCCTCGGAGCTCAAAGCCTTCGCCTGCCACCCGGCCTTCGCGGCGGACCTCGATCGCGATTCCCTCACCCTCTTCCTCCGCCACTCGTACATCCCGGCGCCCTATTCGATCTATCGCGGCGTTTCGAAGCTGCCCCCGGCGACGCGGCTCGAGATCGACGCTGATGCCTTTGCTGCGGGAGCGGCCCTCCCCGAGCCCGTCGCGTATTGGTCGGCGCGAGAAGCCGCCGAGAGTGGGGTTACGAACCTCCTCGACCTGGCCGAGACCGAGGCCGAAGACCTCCTCGACGGTGCCCTGCGCCGAGCGGTGGGGCTGCGGATGATCGCCGACGTCCCCCTTGGCGCCTTCCTGTCGGGTGGGATCGACTCGTCGCTGGTGGTGGCGCAGATGCAGGCCCAGAGCTCGCGGCCGGTGCGCACCTTCTCGATCGGATTCCACAGCGAGATGTTCGACGAGGCCCCCCACGCCGCGGCGGTGGCCCGCCACCTGGGCACCGACCACACCGAGCTCTACGTCACCCCCGACGAGGCCCGCGAGGTGATCCCCCGACTGCCGCAGATGTACGACGAGCCCTTCGCCGACTCGTCGCAGATTCCGACCCATCTGGTGTCGGCGCTGGCGCGGCGCCACGTCACGGTCAGCCTGTCGGGGGACGGCGGCGACGAGCTCTTTGGCGGTTACAAGCGCTACTTCCTGATGCAGGCCCTGTGGCGACGGATCCGCTGGCTGCCGGCGCCGGGACGGCGAGCCGCGGCGGCGATGCTCGAGGCGGTCCCGGTCCGCGTCCTCGATCGCCTGCTCGGAGGGCTGGGACCCAAGCTGGCGAGGTGGGGGACCTCGCGTTCGGTGGGAGACAAGCTCCACAAGCTCTCCGAGGTGCTCTCCGCCAAGGACCCGGAGGCGATCTACCACCGCCTCGTGTCGCACTGGAAACACCCGGCAGAGCTCGTCTGCGGTGCTTCGGAGCCGCTCACCGCACTCACCGACCCGAAGCGCTGGGCGCACCTGCCGCACTTCGTCGACCGCATCATGTACCTCGACTCGGTGAGCTATCTCCCCGACGACATCCTCGCCAAGGTCGATCGCGCGAGCATGGCGGTGAGCCTCGAGTGTCGCGTGCCGCTCCTCGACCACCACCTGGTCGAGCTCTCCTGGCGGTTGCCACGACGGCTCAAGATCCACGACGGTGAGGGCAAGTGGCTGCTGCGTCGCGTCCTGTACCGCCACGTACCCCAGGCCATCGTCGATCGTCCAAAGATGGGCTTCGGCGTCCCCATCGGCGACTGGTTGCGCGGGCCGCTCCGTGACTGGGCGGAGGAGCTGCTGTCACGAGAGCGCCTCGAGGCCGAGGGATTCCTCGACCCCGCACCGATCCGCAAGCTGTGGGACGAGCATCTCGAGGGCCGCCGCAACTGGCAGTACTACCTGTGGGACGTCCTGGTCTTCCAGCAATGGCTCGCCGCGCGGACGGCGGTCTGACGCCGGCGCCGGTGGCGGTCCTCGCCGCCAACCGCGGCTACGCCCTCACCTCGTCGCGGCGTCTGCTGGTCGAGGGGCTCCTGGCGCAGGGGTGGAGAGTGGTGCTGGCGACGGCGGACGACTCTCATGCGAGGTCCCTGGTAAACCTCGGCGCCGAGCTCGACGAGGTGCGGTTCGCACGTTCGGGGCTCGCGCCCTGGGCAGACCCTGCGGCCTGTCTCCGGTTTCGGAAGCTCTTGCGGCGCCACCGGCCGCGGCTCGTCCACTGCTTTCACGCCAAGCCGGTGATCCTCGGCGGGCTAGCGACGAGGGGTTTGGAGGAGACCATCGTCGTCCACACCATCACCGGTCTCGGTCAGGCCTTTGAGCGCCCTGGGATCCGCGCTCTCGCCGCCGCCGGCTACCGGCAAGCGCTGGGTCGCGCCGCGGCGACGATCTTCCAGAACCCCGACGACCGCGACCTCTTCCTCGAGCGCGGCTGGGCACCCGCCGACCGCTGTCATCTGATCCGAGGATCGGGGGTCGATGTCGAGCGGTTCTCGCCGGTGGAGAAGCCACCCGCAAGCCCGGCACGAGTCCTCTTCGCTGCCCGCCTGCTGTGGCCCAAGGGCGTCCGCGAGTTCGTCGAGGCGGCGCGCATCCTCGCTTCACGCTGGCCCGACGTTCGCTTCCAGGTCGCCGGTGAGCTCGACCCGGGACACCCCGAAGCGGTACCCACCGACTGGCTCGAGGCGAGGGCGGCCGAGGGTTTGATCGACTACCTCGGCTACCGGCCGCGTTTCGAGGACGAGCTCCGCGCCGCGACGGTCTTCGTCGTGCCGTCCTACTATCGTGAGGGAGTTCCCAGGGTGGGCCTCGAAGCCGCTGCTTGCGGCCTGCCCGTCGTTGCCGCGGACGCTCCCGGCAGTCGCGAGACGGTGGCGGGGGGGGAGACCGGCCTCCTCGTTCCTCCCCGCGATGCGAAGGCCCTGGCCGCGGCCATCGGAGAGCTGCTCGCAGACCCGGCGCGGGCCTGGGAAATGGGTCGCGAGGGAAGAAATCGGGTGGAGGAAAGCTTCGACCTCCGCCGCCTGACGGTCGAGCAGCTCGAGATCTACCGCGCCGCCGGCGCACCGGTCGAGCCGCGGCTCGCCGGATCGGAGACGGCATGAGCCGAGACCAGGAATCGCTGTCGTTCGAGCCGCTGATCATCGTCGGCGCTGCACGCTCGGGGACCAACATCCTGCGCGACGTGCTCACCGCTCTCCCCGGTTTCGCCACCTGGCCCTGCGACGAGATTAACCCCGTCTGGCACCACGGCAACCTCGACTGGCTCGACGACGAGCTTCCTCCCGAGCGCGCAACGCCCAGGGTCCGCGCGGCGATCCGCCGCCGCTTCACCGGCATCGCTCGGCGCAACGACTCGCGGGTGGTGGTGGAGAAGACCTGCGCCACCTCGCTCCGCGTCGCCTTCGCCAACCGCGTCCTGCCCGAGGCGCGCTTCGTCTTCCTCGTCCGCGACGGCCGCGACGTCGTCGCCTCGGCGATGGAGCGCTGGACCGCCCGCCTCGACCTGCCCTACGTGCTGCGCAAGGCGCGCTTCGTGCCGCTCTCGGACCTGCCGCACTATGGCTGGCGTTTCCTGGTCAATCGCTGGCACCAGTGGCGCTCGGGCGAGAAGCGGCTCGGCGTCTGGGGACCGCGCTTCACCGGGATGACCGAGGCGGCCAAGACGCTGTCGCTTGCCGAGCTCTGCGGCCTCCAGTGGCGGCGTTCGGTCGAACGCTCGGAGGAGGACCTCGCCCAGATCCCCGAGGAGCGCGTCTTCCGCCTGCGCTACGAGGACTTCACCCGCCGACCGGCGGAGCTGGTCGTAGAGCTCCTCGACCACCTTGGCTTGGAAGCTCCGAACGAAGCCGTCCAAGCCGCCGTCGCCGACGTCCGCCCGGGAAGCGTCGGCCGCTGGCGCCGCAAGCTGACGCCCGAGCAGGTCGAGAGCCTCGGGCCGGTCCTCGGAGAGACCCTCGAACGCTTGGGCTATCCTCCGAGCACCGCTCAGGATGAAGCGGGTGCCTGAGTCCTTCCCACCGGGCCTGACCCCCGGTCAGCGCGCCCTCAAACGGACTTTCGACCTCGTCGGAGCCGCGCTCGGTCTTCTCGCGACCTGGTGGCTGATCCTCCTCGCTTTCGTCCTCGCCAGCCTCGACACCCGCCGGAGCGGCTTCTTCGTCCAGCAACGCGTCGGCCGTCACGGCCGGCTCTTCCCGCTGGTCAAGATCCGCACCATGCGCGACGTCGCCGCCGTCACCACCTCCGTCACCACCGCCCGCGACCCCCGCATCACCCCCCTAGGCCGCTGGCTCCGCCGCACCAAGATCGACGAGCTGCCGCAGCTGTGGAA